>JAMDAM010000053.1 GCA_023484805.1 Thermoplasmatota archaeon
AATCCCTCCGAGCCCGTATCGCGCAATTCATAATCGTATTGAGAAACCGCAAGGGAAATTATAAGAAGAGCGGTTGCCAGGCTGGATACTGGTACCATTTGTACCACAAAAGCAATATGATGTGCAGATCATTAAGATTTATGGTAATAACAGGGTTGGCAATTGCTAAGGCAGCATTGACAGCAATAGGGATAGGAAGTGCTGGAGTTGCGGCAGTTGCAGTAGGATACCCACACGGGCTGGATGTGGCATTGCAGAATGTTCCGGTAATGTCTCACGCGCATAGCGTGCTCCAAGGACTCTGGCATTCATTTCAGGGACCTGGTACCCCGGGGCGTTGAACTAATGAATGCGTAAAGGAATGAACTGCAGAAATTATAACGGTGAGGGCAGAAAACTCACTGTGGGTAAGCTGATGCAATTATCCCGCTTGACGCAGTATCAATGAAGGCTATCCTCGTTACGAACTGACGAGCATTGCTCTCCTTTATGGATATGAAATCCAATGGGGAGAAAGTAGTACTGCCCTTTGTCAGGTTGGCCACTATGTGGGGCGTCAGGTTGGTTCCATTTGGGCCAATGCTCAGTAGCGGTATTGTTGTTATGTTACCCGTGTTAAGCGTGACCATCATCCTGACATACGAAAGCGATATATTTCCAGAGACTGATTCTATGTATACGATATAGCTCCCCGTCCCAGTTCCACTTGGCGCTACCTTGGTCATGTTTACCACGGCAATGTTGGCCTGGGGGGTCAGGACCGGAGCGTTGGAAAAGTATCCTCCGACGATAGAGTACAGGGTTGAAGCAAGGGTCACGGTTATGGCGATAAGCAAAATTGTGGCGATAATCGGTGATACTGCATTATCATTCCTTAATACTACTTCCTTCATGTAGGTCAATATGTAAACGCTTGTGTAGCTCTATATGTTTTAGGCGGTCAGCATGATTTTCCTTCGCGTGTTCATGATGTCGATAATGCCAGTTGAAATTCCATTCCCGGCAAGTCCTTTATGATTTTTTTAAGGAAAATTATCTAGATGGCGAAATTAAGTTATTTAACAAGGAGTTAATGGCGAAGCATGCTTCTTTCGTTCAGATATGAAAACGGGAATGGATTCTTAACAGAAGTGGATGGAAAAGACCCGGTCAGGATCAAGAACTCGCTGTCGGACAATGCACAGAATTTCAGCCCAACGGAACTGTTGGTTCTCTCTATAGGATCCTGTACAAGCGATGATGTTCTCTCTATCCTGCAGAAGATGAAGCAGCCATACAAGTCCTACAGGTGCATTCTTGACGCCGAGAGGGAGGAACAGATACCGAAGACGCTTAAGAGGGTGAATATAACCTACGACCTGATCGGAGATCTTGATCCTGAACAGGTAAGGAAGGCAGTGAACCTTTCACTTTCTAAATACTGTTCCGTCTCAATACTGGTCAAGCGAGGCGGCACGAAGGTAACACATTCCATAATAATCAACGGAAAGAAGATAGACGATCGCAAATCCCTCTGATCTGTGGTCGAAGAGCGATTGCCCTCAGGGGGTTTTCAATCCGTTTCCGGTGATGACCAGCAAGCTCCTGCCATCAAAATGTGAAAGAGAGAATGCCGCCAGGACAGTTGCGGAACTGTACTCAGCGTAAATCCCCATAAGGGCAAGGTTCTTTCTCGCGCCAATTATTGATTGCTCGCTCACGGTAATGCATCTGCCGTTCTCCTTTATTATGCCAGACATAAGGTCCAAAAGCGGTGGGGTCCTGGATACGAGTGCGTCCGCAACTGATTCAATGGAGTTATCCGGATCATACGGTGTGTTGTTTACGCTGGAACATAAAGGGGATACAGCTTCAGTCTGAACTGCAATAATGGATGGCACCTTCTCGATTTCACCACTTTCCATCAGGTGATGGAACCCGCTGTACATGCCTATAAGCAGGGTTCCTGCAGACACCGGGATGAAGATATTGTCCGGAACCTTGCCGTTCCCCTGCCTGAAAATCTCGTAAGCTAGTTCCCTGATGCCATCCCTGAATTCCGGGTTTATTACATGGCTGGCATAGACCCCGCTGTTCATCCTGGCTGCCTCCGCAACCCTTTCCCTGCCACCCTTAACTGGTACTATCCTTGCACCGTAGGACTCTATCTGTGAGATCTTTCCCTTAATCGTGTTTTCAGGCACGAAGATGTTTACGTTGAATCCTGCCCTTTTCCCGTACGCTGCGATGGATGCACCCGCGTTTCCAGAAGAATCCTCGTTTATTTCCGTTTCTCCCGGTTTCACGTACCTTTCTGCGAGAGCGGAGACAAGCGTTTTTGACCCCCTGTCTTTATAGGAAAATGTAGGCGAGAAGTACTCAAGTTTCACGGATACGGCATCAAAATCCAGAATAGGTGTTACAACTTCTCCCAGCGAAATCATCTGTCTGATATACGGATAGTTTTCCTCGTAGGCATCTCGGTATTTAAAGTCAGGTTCCATATTGAATATGCCGTTGCACTTCAGGCATCTTAGCTCACTCCCCTTTCTGGATTCACCGCAGTTGATGCAGTAAGTTCTCATTCCGGAAACATCCCGAATCACTGGTTGTCTCTTCGTATGATCAACTCTATTTCGCCATTCTCCTCCTTCATCTCAACCAGCTTAAGGCGGGAGTTTCTTGAGAGACTTTCAAACAGGTCCCGCTTGTATGGGAACTTTTCGCTGAGCAGCAAAACCTTTGCATCCTGTCCCGGAGAGAGATCGAAATAGAGACCTTTCAGTACGCTTTTAAGGTAATTGAATGGATCTCCTCCGCATGAAATATTTCTCTGGTCTTCTACGAGCATGCTTGATAATGTTTCCTTGTCTAATATTCTTTTATCCCAGATGATCAGGGCACATTGAGGGTGTCTTTCCTTCTGAATATTTCTCCTATTAGCATAAAATAGGATAATTGCGCAACGCCAGTTTCAGTTGCAGGCAGCTTATCCATTCCAAATTCTTGGGTTTTCCCTCACGCATAATCCATCTGGCCTTTTCATGAGAGGCTGCTTCGAGTAACCGTCACTAGGCCATAATCCTTAGCATCATCACGTTTGCAATCATGGATGGATATTGAGAGAACTATCACGCACATCTGTCAGTGGCGCATTTACATCGGAGATGTTTTATATCCTATGCACATACAAAATTATGGCTACTTTTCTTTACAAGTGCAAGGACATTGGTTATGATTGCGGTTTTGAGTTCTCGGCCCACGCAAGGGAAGACCTCATGCCAAGGATAAGGATTCATTCAAGATACGCACACAACATCTACGAGATGAACGACGAAACCACGAAGAAGATTGAAGCCGCCATAAAGCAGATAGACTGAGCTTTACACATAATTTTGCTCTAGAAGTGATAAAAAGAAATGTTTAACAAGATACCGACTGTTTTAAGAACTCAGGAAATAATTGACAAAGCCTTTTCCAAGGCTGCAAAGATAGAGGAACCATACCACCCGGATATTTCAGACAAGATAAGGAAGGAACTGATTGATAAGATATCTACAATTGAAAGCACTGCCTGTTCACATCTTGACAGGCTGGTGAAGAAATTTCCGTCAAGCGAGAAGCTTCACCCGTTTTATTATGGGTTGCTCGACCTTATGTTTGACGTTGACAAGTACAAGCTCTCGCTGGGCAAGATCCAGTGGACTTCTGAGAGGATAGTTACACTCAGCACAGATTACATAAGGAGATTGAAATCAGAGAAGGACAAGAAGATCATGAATAGCTGGATGAAGCAGTATTACGGACGATTTTCATCCCTAATCAAGAACATTTCCGCAGATCTTGAATTCCTGTCAAGCTGCCGTGATTACATGAGGAAAATTCCGGAAATTGAAACCGGCATGGAGACGTTTATTATAGCAGGAATGCCAAATGTAGGAAAGAGTTCCTTGCTGGGCATGCTGACCACCTCTCAGCCTAAGGTGGCCCCCTATCCCTTTACGACCCAGTCAATTCACATTGGGTATACTGACATTGGTTATTACAGGATTCAAATAATTGATACCCCGGGTATCCTTGACAGGAAAATGTCGGACAGGAACGAGATGGAGAAGAAGGCAATACTTGCGCTGCAGAAGATTGAAGGAAGCATAATATTTCTCCTCGATTATTCAGGCAGTTCCGGGTATTCCGTGGAACAGCAGGAAAATCTCTATGAGGAAGTCAAGAAATTTTTCAGGAAAAAGATTATCCGTGTCCAGAGCAAAACAGACCTTTCGCCTGAACGCGTTGAAAGAATATGCATATCCATAAATGATAAGTCAGGAATGAACGATCTGGTTTCCGAGATGGAAAATATTCTGAGGGGTTCACTTGTCCCTGCTGGATGATGAGATAAGGAAACAGGTAATCCGGAACGCATACCAGCATGGTGGCAGGGCCGATCCTGGTCCTGTTATCGGAAAGATAATGGGCTTGTTCCCGGAAGTGCGTTCGGATCCTAAGGGGCTCGCCCGCAAGGTTGCCGAGGTTGCCAGCAAGGTCAATTCAATGTCGCAGCATTCGCTGGAAGAGATTGTAAGGAAAGAATTCCCTGAATTTATGGTAAAGGAGAAGAGGGTGCAGGAACACAGGCTTCCGGACCTGGAGGATGTGTCGGGAAATGTTGTTATGAGGATGGCCCCTTCACCATCTGGGCCGCTACATCTCGGTCATTCGAGGATGGCAATTCTCAACGATGAGTATGTGAAAAGGTATGGTGGCAGGCTGATTCTCAGGATAGAGGATACAAATCCAGATAACATAGATCCCTTCGCTTACACTCAGATTCCCAGGGATCTCGAATGGTTGGGAGTGGATGTTTCCGAAGTAGTGATACAATCTGACAGATTTGATCTGTATTATAACGAAGCCAGGAATCTGATAAAAATAGGAAAAGCTTACGTATGTCACTGCAAGCAGCAGGACTTCCGGGACATGAAACTCAAGGGCCTCGAATGCCCGCACAGGTCCAACACCATCGAAACTAACTCTTCGGAATTTGAGGAGATGATCCGTGGCAGTTTCAGACCTGGAACCGCAACCCTGGTGGTAAAGACAGATCTCAATCACCCGAACCCGTCCATAAGGGACTGGATTGCATTCAGGGTGGTTGACGCTAACCACCCGCGAACCGGGAAAAAATACCACGCATACCCGATGATGAATTTCTCTGTGGCTGTGGATGACCATTATCTCGGACTGACTCACGTTATAAGGGGAAAGGATCACCTGAACAATACTGAGAAGCAGAAATATGTATTTCAGTATAACAAATGGAAGCTTCCCGTCTATTACCACTATGGACTGATCAATATACCGGAAACAATCCTTAAGACATCAATAATAAAGAAAGGAATTGCAGAGGGAAAGTACAGTGGCTGGGACGATATTCGCCTAGGAACTTTGCTTGCACTGAAGAGGAGGGGATATTCGCCTGCGGTGATAAGGCGATACTGGATTGAATCCGGGCTCAGGGAGATCGATGCAGATTTCTCGTGGGAGATTTTCAACGCCATGAATAAGGAAATTATTGATTCTGGGGCAATGCGGTTCTGGTTCGTCCGTGATCCGGTAAGGGTAACGGTGAAGTCTCCTTTACCGCTTCAGAGCAGGGCTCCTTACCATCCAGGGCGCACAGAACTCGGTTACAGGAAATACGATCTGGGGACGGAATTCACCATATTTGTGCAGAAGGAAGACTGGGATAAATTTGACGATGGCGATGTGCTGCGGCTTAAGGATCTATGCGTTGTGGTGAAGAGCGGGAACGTCGGAAATTTCGATCACCGTGAAGTAACAAAGGATCATCCGCTCAAAATTATTCACTGGTGCCCGCAGGACTCTGAACGATTCAGCGTCTACAAGCCGGATGGAACTGTTGACAATGGCCTGCTCGAGCCGCTGGCGCTGGATTACAATGGAATAGCACAGTTTGAAAGATATGGTTATGTAAACAAGACGGCAGACGAAGCGTTTTTCCTCTACCGTTGATCAGTCCTTGTCTTCCGGCTCCTTCACGAAGGAGGGGAATCTTTTAAGGAGTATGATCTCGCCTATCGCCTTTATCCACCTGTATGGTATGGAGATTGCCGCACCGTTCTCAATAAGGGATGGGTTCGGATTTTCTATATACAACCCGTGGACAGTCTGCCTGTCGAGATCCACTATGACATCGTCAACGGTGCCAACAAACTTGCCCTTATCAGAATAGACCTTCATGCCGGTGAACTCACTTACCTCTGTAAGCATTATTGCTTTAATGATTAAGGCGGTTAAATATATTTGTCTGCTTACCTCATTTTTTCGAGGCACATATGTCGAGGAAAGAGCGGAAAATATCTTCTCCGTGTTCGGTATTGTTGACTTCCGGATGAAACTGGACTCCGAAAATCGGCTTAGTCCTGTGGTAAAATGCCTGCACCTTGCAGCCTTCTGAGGATGCGCAGACGATGTAATCGCCACTCATGCGCTTTATTTCATCGTTATGGTTCTCCCATGCTACGATACTGTCAGGAAGCTGAGAGAAAATTCCCCCTTTGTTAAAGAACGTTACTGCTGTTTTCCCGTATTCTGGATGTGTGCCCGGCCCGACCTCGCCACCGGAATTCAGGGCTATAAACTGTGCACCGACACATATCCCGAGCACCGGGAATTCGTGATCTGCAAGATATTCCTTGACATATCCAAGCTTATCCAGTTCAGAAACTATGCTCGGAGCCCCCCCGGAAAGGACAATGCCGTCAGCATCAGAAATCCTGTATGAGGGGGTATCGTTTGGAATGATAGTGGATTCGGCGCCCAGGTTCCTCACCACTCTCCATTCACGATGAGTCCACTGGCCACCGTTGTCGACGATGTAGATTCTCATCTCTTGGTTTATTCCAGGCCAACTATTCCCAGGGACTTGCTTATCTCCTTGTACCTGTTCCGGATTGTAACTTCAGTGACGCCAGATACCCTTGCAATTTCTTTTTGCGTCCTTGGTTTTCCGAGCATTACAGATGCTATGTATATCGAAGCAGCTGCAACACCGGTGGGTCCCTTTCCAGAAGAAATTCCAAGCTCTATTGACTTCCTGACTATCTCTTCACTTTTTACAATTGCCTGCTTGTCAAGTTCCAGCTTGCTGCAGAATTGCGCTACGTATGAATACGGGGTTGTTGGCTTAAGGTTGAGGCTCAATTCCTTGGCAAGATGCCTGTAGGCTTTCCCGATCTTTTTCTTGTTGACTTCGGAAGCCTTGGAAATTTCATCCAGCGTCCTTGGAAGATTTACCATCCGGCAGGCTGCGTATATAGAAGCGCACACGATGCTTTCAATACTTCTCCCTCTGATCAGGTTCTTCTCAACGGCCTTCCTGTAGATGAGTGCTGCCGTCTCCTTTATGTCCTTGGGAATACCTAGCTTCGCGCCGTTATCGTTAAGCATTTGCAGAGCTAGAGAAAGGTTTCTCTCGGCAGCATTACTTACCCTGATCCTCTGATGCCATTTTCTGACTCTATAAATCTGGGCTCTATTTTTGTGCGGAATTCTTTTTCCATAATAGTCCTTGTTTGACCACGAAATCTCGGTTGCCAGACCCTTATCATGACTCAGGAACGTCATGGGTGATCCGGTTCTTGCCCTTCTGTCATCCTGTTCCGAGTCGAAGGCGCGCCATTCAGGTCCCTGATCAATGAGGGAATCCTCGATTACCATGCCGCAATCGCTGCATACCAGTTCTCCCCTTTCATAGTCCCTTACAAGGTGCTCGGATTTGCATTCAGGGCACCGTTTCATAACTTCTTCACTATTTTTTGTAGCCATACAAACACCAATATAACTCGATACTCGAACTACATTAGTGGCAATATTAAAGCTTTTTGGTCAAACATGTTGCATTTTTCTCGGAAATATATTTGACCGGCGAACTGTTCATATATTCAGCACTTTGTCGCTGATGAATAGGAAACGCCAGCCGATATTCATTCTGCACGTAGTGGTATACATATACAAACTGGTGTAATAATGCTTTAATATAATTTGAGCATATATTAATAATTTTACGAACAGTTTAAATACTGAAAATGCATATAGTAATTAATAATGGATTTAAAATGCGAAATCCTTAACATGAGAGGAAAAGAGGTCACTATCCGGATCAATGATTGCGTGAAAATGAATTCAAAGATATATGATAAGACAGGCAAGACAATTGGCAAGATAACCAGAATATTTGGTCCAGTATCCTCAGCATATGGTCTCGTCAGCGTTTTTCCAGCCTCAGGTGAGGTGAAAGAGCTGTACGTAAAGTGTACAGGTGATGCAAATGGTAGAGGAAAAGCAAGAGAAGAGGAAAATAGATGAAATCACGAAGTGCCCCGAATGCGGTTCCACGCAACTGGTAAGAGATTATGAGCGTGGGGAGCTCGTTTGTAATAATTGTGGGATTGTCATAGACGACAGCTATATAGACCAGGGTCCGGAATGGAGGGCATTTGATTCCGAGCAGAATGATTCCAGGGCCAGGGCAGGGTCCCCTATGACATTCACGATACATGACAAGGGACTCTCGACGGACATATCATGGAAGAACAAAGACTCATACGGGAAGTCAATTCCAACCCGTAACAGGGCTCAACTTTACAGACTAAGGAAGTGGCAGAAGAGAATCAAGGTATCCAACGCAGCAGAACGCAATCTTTCACAGGCTCTTCAGGAACTTGAGAGGATGGCTTCTAACCTCAGCATTCCGAACGACGTCAGGGAAACGGCGGCCGTGATTTACAGGAAAGCTGTAAAACAGAACATGATAAGGGGGAGAAGCATCGAAGGAGTAGTTGCAGGTTCCATTTATGCTGCATGCAGGATCACCAATGTACCGAGAACTTTGGAGGAAATAGCTTCTGTGACGAGAGTCAAGAAGAAAGAAATTGGCAGGACATACAGGATCATGAGCAGATACCTGAAGCTCAACATAATGCCTTCGAAACCGGATGATTACATAAACCGCTTCTGCAGCAGGCTCAAATTGTCCATGGACGCCAGGAAGAAGGCGACAGAAATACTGAAACTTGCCAGGGATAATGACCTGACTTCCGGAAAAGGCCCAACGGGTGTGGCCGCCGCGGCAATATATATCGCCTCACTTATGACTGGTGAGAGAAGGACGCAGCGGGCAGTGGCCGAAGTGGCCGGCGTGACAGAAGTAACCATAAGGAACCGGTACAAGGAACTTACAGAGAAGCTTTCAATAACAGTAGAGCAGTGATCAGAAATCACTCTCAATATTTTTGCCCACTTCAATATCCCTTATCAGATCATCGATTATATTATACAGGGAAGATAATTTCAATTGTGAAATGGTGATTTTTGCGTGGCTACCCAATACTTCCAAAGATATCATATTGTCATTATCCGGGTCAATCACCCTAAGTAGGTCCACTGCGTTCGGGTCGTCAAACTCCAGTTCAACGGATATATCCATTAAAGCCAGATCTGCCGGTTGAATAATAATATGATGGAAAATATGATAAATGGACATTGTATCGTGGTCTGCGGGCGGAGGTTGCCGAGCCTGGTCAAAGGCGACAGACTCAAGATCTGTTTCCGTAGGGGTTCGCCGGTTCGAATCCGGCCCTCCGCATATTTGTCATCAGAATATTGCAAAAGGATGCTTGTGTGGTTCTCTCTCGCTGAATTTTCAATCTAAAATAGGTAGGGTTGAATTGGCTCAGGTAAACAAATGTCCTCAGAAGGACACTCATTTACCACGAGTGAGCAAGGACCCAGCTTGGTTAAGAGGGATAGAAAACGAACTGCGACCCGCTGATTTATGATAGCGCAATCAATTAAACACCGTTCAGGACTGTTAAACTGTAGCATCCCTATGTTAATCTATTGCTTAACGACCCATTTGGGAAAGGGCACGTCAAGAATGTTGAGCGAGTATCGCACTTTTCTACTGATCACATCTTTGATTGAGATTTTGCAAAATTTATTAGATCAATCAGGGATGTGAATGCATCGCTTGCATCACTTTCCTTTACCACTATTATTGCATCTGTGTAGCTATTTGTTGTCTCTTCAATATTTATTCCAGTAAAAGCAAGTTTCGAGTACAATGACATCAAGAATCCAGCAGTTTCTAGCAGCGAAACCGGGGCTTTTATAATTATAACCGCTAGGTCTGTCCTTTTGTCTATTATGCCTCTCCTCAGCATAGTCAATACTGCAGGCAGGTTCCGGTTTTCTATAATAAGGGTTGTAAATTCAGGCCCTGTGGAAATATACAGGGCGCCGGTAAGCTTAATATCAACCACATTCCTGAAAATTTTCTCATTTTCTTTCACAGGTATTACGACCTTCGCAACGGAGGTTAGAAGCTGAACGCTTGTTTCGGAGAGGACGCTGAACACTTTCGAATCCGATCGTCTGGATGCTTCGCGATTCCTTTTTAGTGCTGATATCACCGCCTCAATGTTGACCTTTTCACCGAGTTTTGCCTCTACTACCGGAACTAGGTCTCTTGCGACGGCGCTTAGATTTACGTACCCCTTATTGAGAGAGGTTGCAAGAAAGATATCATTCGTGACAAAATTTTTGACTATTTTATTAATACTTAACTCCATTTTAGTCATTTTAACCTAACTATGACCAATTATGGTCATAAAGTATTAATAATTTTTCAAAATCGGCGCAATACAACAAAACAAATCTCATTGAAATACTGCTGCTTAGAACTGGCATTATTCGGGGTTTGTGAATTTGCGAGGGAATGAAATGGATCTAGAATGTACAATGTGTGGCGGAAAGGTAGTAGCTCCTGACGATGCCTTAAAAGGTGAGATCGTCAGCTGCGGAGATTGTGGGCTGGATTATGAAATACAGGAAGTAAGCGCGGGAACTGTTATCCTGAAAGCCGCGGAAAACGTAAAAGAGGACTGGGGAGAATAATCGATTCCGGCACTTGCATGTCCAAGTCTTTTATCATCAGAAAAATGAACCCGACTGTCTTTTTTGAATGGGGTAATGTTAGTTGCGGACAGTAGGTATTGTAGGGGCATCTGGATACGTCGGAGGTGAACTGTTACGGCTGCTTTTGATGCACCCCGATATCCAGGTAAAGGTCGCAACTTCTCAGCAGCATTCCGGTGAGTATGTTTTCAAAGTGCATCCCAACCTCAAGGGGTTGATAGATCTGACATTTGCCAACGACACTCCGGAAGAAGCTGCATCGAAGGTGGACATCATTTTCATGGCAGTTCCACACGGTTCATCCATTGAACATGTTCCAAAAATATCTGAAATGGGGGTAAGGATCATAGACATGAGCGCAGATTTCAGGTTCAGGAACCCTGCTGACTATCCTGTCTGGTACGGGTGGGAACATCCGGCACCGGACCTTCTCTCAAAATTTGTCTACGGTATGCCAGAACTTCACAGGGAAGAACTGAAGTCAGCGCATTTTATCTCCGTCCCCGGTTGTATAGCCAGTTCATCGATTTACAGCCTTGCACCACTTGCAAAGGCAGGCCTGATAAATGGGGTGGCAGTTGTTGATGCCAAAATAGGTTCGTCTGGATCCGGAAATAAGCCGTCGATCGCGACTCATTTCTCGGAAAGATACAACTCAGTCAGGATATACAGTCCTTCAGGCCACAGGCATATAGGGGAAATTGAGCAGGAACTCTCCATTGTTTCCGGGATTAAAACCACAGTTACCATGTCGGCGCACTCGGTCAACATGGTTCGTGGAATTCTGACCACGAGCAGTGTTTTTGTTGACAGAGAGCTGAAAATGCCCGATCTGTGGAACGCTTATCGCTCGATGTACGGGAAAGAACCATTTGTGAGGTTCATAATGGATCCCAACGGGCTCTATAAATATCCCGACCCGAAGCTTGTGGTGGGTTCAAATTTCGTAGATCTCGGGTTCGTCATCGATCAGCACGTGAGGAGGGTTATTGCCCTTGGATCAATAGATAATCTCATAAAAGGTGCAGCCGGAAATGCGATTCAATCGATGAATGTCATGGAAGGTTTCGATGAGCGGGAAGGGCTAATGATGTCCCCAATGAGATTGGTGTAAATTTTGGTAACGGTTTTGAAGTTGGGTGGGAGTCTCATGAAGTCTGGCGTCAGGGAAAGCTTGATCAGGGACATTTCAATGCAGAAGGAAGACGATTATATAATTGTCCATGGGGGCGGTCCTGCCGTCACTGACCTCTGCAGCAGGCTAAACATGGAAACAAGATTTATTACCTCGCCCGAGGGGATCAGGAGCAGGTACACTGATGCTGAAACCATGTCAGTATACCTCATGGCCATGCGCGGCAGCATCAATGCGTCAATAGTTCTTGCACTGCAAAGAGCAGGAATGAAATCCTTCGGGATGTCCGGTATAGATGGACCTACAATTATGGCGGAGAGAAAAAAAAGGCTCATAACAATAAACGAGAAAGGAAGGAGAATGTTTATCGATGGAGGCTACACGGGAAAGATACTGTCTGTGGATGGAAGCCTCATAGAATATCTGCTTTCAGAAAAAATGACTCCCGTCATTGCCCCTATAGCAGTCGGGCTTGAGCATGAGCCTCTAAACGTAGATGGGGACAGAGCCGCATCAGCGATTGCTGGGGGACTAAAAGCCAGTCGAATGATCCTGCTGACGGATGTTGATGGTATAATGTTCAATGGTAAAATAGTAGAGAAACTGGACCTTGCACATGCCAGGGAAATGCTGAAGTTGGTAGGGAACGGCATGGACAAAAAGATCATGGCGGCAATTGAATCCATAGAGGCAGGGACTTCTGAGGTAATTATTGCTAACGGAAACGTGGAAATGCCAATATCAGGTGCAATAAATTCGAAACAAAGGACAGTGATCACGAAATGATGAAAAACACATTTACGGAAGAGGTCGAAGATCGTTATCTTGCCGGAACATATCAGAAAATACCCGTGGTGGCTGCTAGAGCCAGGGGAACAAAAATATGGGATATGAATGGAAAGGAATATCTTGATTTCATGAGCGGCTATGGCGTTGCTATTTTCGGACACTCAAACGACGCAATAAGAGAAGCAATCAAGAGGCAACTGGATGAAATATACATAACACACACATCAGTTTACAGTCCTGCGCGGGCGAGATTTCTTGGGGAACTGATGAAAGTAACGCCAACCGGGCTGAACATGGCCTATCTTTCAAATAGCGGGGCGGAAGCCATAGAAGCTGCCTTAAAAATTGCCGTGAAATCCACTAAGAGAAAAAAAATCATAAGCATGGAGAAGGCCTATCACGGAAAAACAATGGGCGCCTTGTCGATAACTCATTCAGCAAAATACAGGAAATCTTTTGAAAATATGCTGATCCCGGGAGTTGAATTTGTGAAATTCGGGGATTATGAGGGTGTTCTCGCGCTGTTGAAAAAAGAGGATGTTGCTGCTGTTTTCATGGAACCAATTCAGGGTGAAGGCGGGATAAACCTTCCGGATCCTCAATTTCTGGCATCTGTCAGGGAGGCAACATCCAGCTATGGTACCCTCCTTGTTATGGATGAAATCCAGTCCGGATTGGGGAGAACAGGAAAGATGTGGGCGCATGAAAACTGGGGGGTAGCTCCAGATGTGATGACCATAGGAAAAGGCATAGGGGGCGGCATACCAATGGGAGTCACTGTGGGAAAAAAGGAGTTCGTGGAAACTCTTGAAATTGGAGAGCAGAGTTCCACGACCGGAGGAAATCCACTATCTTGTGCCGCTGGAGAGGTCGTCATAAGAGAGCTAAGAAATGGAATCATGAGACAGGCAGGCGAAATGGGAAAATACGTACTTCAGAGAATGAAGGAGGAAACCGATTCACATAGGCTGGTATCACAGTCCAGGGGAATTGGAATGATGCTTGCGATGGAACTCAGGGTAAGGTTCGTTCCAGTACTCATGGATATGATCAGCCGGGGCCTCATTACGCTTTACTCTGGAATAAACACAATTAGGATGCTACCTCCATACACTGTATCCAGGGAAGAGGTCGATAGGGCAATTGACATAATGAAAGCTGCACTGGATCATCATCTCAAGAATCAATGAAGGACTGATCGAAAATGAAAATCTCAATGATATATGACACAGTCAGGTGGGAAGAAAAGGCAATTTTTAAAGCCGCTGAACAGAAGGGAATAGAACTGAAGATGATTGACGTCAAAGAGATGGATATGGATTTCGATAAACCCGTCCCTGATTATTATGGTAACGTAACCCTGCAACGATGCACATCATATTATCGCGGACTTCATTCAACAGCTTTCCTCGAATATAAGAAGCAAAAGGTTGTAAATGATCTCATGACTATAATCAATGCTGGAAACAAGATGCTAACTTCACTTGCTCTCGTCGCCAGCGGCGTACCATCACCTTTAACATCAGTTTCAACCAGTTACGAGGTTGCCATGAAACAGTTTTCAGAAAAATTTCATGGCAGGGCGGTTCTTAAACCAGTAACAGGAAGTTGGGGGAGAATGATCGCGCTCATGAATGATCCAGAGGCTGCGATGGCCATTCTTGAGGACAGGGAATACATGTATCCGTTATATTCAATTTTCTATATGCAGGAATATGTTAAAAGGCCTCCAAGAGACATAAGAACATTCGTCATAGGCGAAAGGGTTGTAGGCGGAATATACAGATACCAGCCTGAAGGAGACTGGAGGACGAACGCTGCCATAGGCGGTAGGGCCGAAAAATGTGAAATTACGCCGGAGATCGAGGACATTTCCATTAAAGCCGCAAAAAGCGTTGGAAAAGGAATATTCGGAATCGACATAATGGAATCGGAGAGAGGTTATCTGGTACATGAGGTGAACAGCACTACTGAGTTTAAAAACACGGTAAGAGTTTCCCAGGTCGATATACCGGGCGAAATACTAAATTATCTTGTGGAGGTAGCAAGGTGATTGATGACATCGGAAAAACCCTAGTTCATCTTGTGAAGACGTACTCGCCCACTGGAAAGGAGAAGCAAGCTGTTTCCATATTCAACTCATATCTTAAGAAATCAGGTGCAGCCGAAATCGGTACCGACAATGCCGGAAATGGATTCGGGATATTCGACGGAGAGGGGCTGTCCGTAATCCTCTGCGGGCACATAGATACTGTGCCGGGAAAACTCAGGGTTATGGTTAAAGACGGCATCTTATATGGAAGGGGTGCGGTGGATGCAAAGTCCTCACTGGTTTCCCTTCTTTATGGCGCAAGCATAGCAAAGGAGTCAGGGTTCAAAGGGTCATTGAAGGTAATTGCTGCAATAGGGGAAGAGGGTCCAGGGAAGGGAATACTTGAGGTCATAAGAACACAAACGAAGAGCGATTATGCAATATTCGGTGAACCGAGTGATGTCAACGGCATCACTGTTGGGTACAGGGGCAGGTTGTTGATAGATGTGGCGTTCCAAACAGAACCTTTCCACGCGAGTGCTCCGTGGATGGGGGGGAACGCGGTGGATGCTGCCATATTAGCATGGTCTAGAATACGAGACCTTTATTCCGGAAACACGGAGTTTTCAAAAGTATCCGCCGCATTGACAGGTATCCGAGGAGGGGAATCTGACAACATCACGCCTTCAAAGTCAAGAATCACGCTCGATTTCAGGTTTCCACCATTGGTCGACAGGAACAATATTCTGAAAGAAGTGACTGGAATATGTGACTCACTTAATCTTCCAGTGCCTGCAAAAATAAAAGTAAGAAGTGAGGTAAAACCATATATATCCAGCACGAAAAGTCCTCTGGCTATGGCATTCCGTTCCGCAGTAAGCCAGAAAACAGGATCAAGTGCCAAGCTTGTGTTCAAAAGCGGCAGCGGTGACATGAACATACTTGGGAATTCGTGGAATATACCAGCTGTAACCTATGGTCCCGGCGACACCAAGCTTTCACACACAAACAGTGAGCGCATAAAACTTGAAGACGTTGAGAAAAGCGCAGAAATAGTTTCGGATGCCCTGATTCTGCTGGAAAGGGAATTGCAGTGAGTGTTCCAGGGTTTAGTGCAACCCGCCCTAATATTCCGCTATCACTGTATTGCAGAATAGATGGATCTTCATTGGTGGATGGTGGCAAATCTCTTGAACATGATTGAGAAAATATTGCTGGCGCATTCTGATTCAGATACTAAGACGGTAAGCCCGGGCGACATTGTCAATGTGTCAGTTGACAGAGTCATGTTGCTGGATATAGCAGGGTTACATCCGGAGCTAATTAACAATCCGCCAAAGGAAGCATTTGATAGGTCCAAACTTGCAATAATATTTGATCATTTTGCGCCTGCCCCAAACATAGAGATGGCAATAGGCACATCCAAGATACGTAAATTGGCGCATAAAC
This sequence comes from Thermoplasmatota archaeon, assembly GCA_023484805.1. Taxonomy (GTDB): domain Archaea; phylum Thermoplasmatota; class Thermoplasmata; order Thermoplasmatales; family Thermoplasmataceae; genus B-DKE. Next base: position 16,383 of record JAMDAM010000053.1, read on the forward strand.
TTGGAGTTAATGATTTCTACGACTACGGGAGAGCGGGGATATCGCATGCCTTTGCCGCTGAGAGAGGATGGTTACTGCCAGGAAGGATTATAGCCAATACAGACTCTCACTCCATAGCTGCCGGTGCCTATAATATGCTGAGTAGAGGACTTGGGACACCGGAGTTGTTGCAGGTAATATGTACCGGAAGAACATGGTTCATTGTCGGGGAAACTGTTAACATAGAGCTGAACGGATCGATGCAGTCACCTACTGAGTCAAAGGACGTATTTCTCAAATTGGCTGGAGAAATAGGGGACTTGCCGAATGAGAACATCGAATTTTCTGGGGAGGGCATAGGACAGATGACGATGGACCAGAGATCGGTGGTATCTACCATGTGTGCCGAATTAAGCGTTGAATTTGCTATTTTTCCTTACGACAAGGTTTTGAAGAGTTACCTTAAAAACAGGGCAGAGTCCTATTTTCGCCCGGTCCGCCCGGACGAGCATACAGAGTATTCAAGATATTACAGCTTCGACATGCGAGACATACCGCCAATGGTTGCCCTTCCAGATTCTGTATCAAGGAACACAAAACCAGTATCCGAGTTAGGCAACATTCCAGTGGATCAGTGCGTAATCGGATCCTGTGCGAACGGCAGGATCGAGGACCTAGAATCCGCTGCAAGAATATTGAAAGGAAGGAAGGTGCATCGTGATACAAGACTTATCGTTACACCTGCAACCCCTGAAATCTACAGGAATGCTGAAAGGCTTGGATATATCGGAGAGATAATCGATGCTGGGGGCATGGTCACAAACCCAACATGCGGATCATGCATGGGAGGGCATATGGGAATACTGGCTGATGGCGAGACTGCAATAACATCAACAACACGAAATTTCAGGGGGCGAATGGGGTCCAGGGAAGCAAAAATCTACATGGCGTCTTCCGCCACCGTTGCCGCATCAGCCATAAAAGGATATGTAGCAGATCCATCCGAATTCCTCGGCGGTGCTTTCTCTTGAAAAGAGTCATAACCGGAAGGGCATGGGTATTCGGAGACAATATCAACACAGATCTCATGTATCCTCACATTTGTTACACGCTGCCGGAAGGTGAGAGGCCGAAGTATACTATGTGGGCCAACAGGCCCGGATGGCCGGAAATTGTATCGAGAGGCGATATTCTCGTGGCCGGGAAGAATTTTGGCCTCGGATCATCAAGGCCAGCTGCTTCAAACCTTCTCGGGGTTGGTATTTCAGCAGTAATTGCGGAGAGCCTGAATGGTTTGTTCCTTAGAAACGCTGTTAATGTTGGGCTTCCGGCAGTCTCATCCCAAGTTATCAGATCGATGGTAACGGAAGGAGACCTGATAGAAATAGATCTCACAGAAGGCAATTTCAGGAACTTAAGCACGGGAGGAAGCGTTGCATTCAGGTCACTTCCGGAATTCCTGATGGATGTCATAGATGCTGGAGGAATAATAGAGATACTGAAAAGAAGCGGCTGCCTAGATACCGAGGCACTGTAAAATTCAAGGTGAAAATGATGAAGGATGTATATACAATAGCCGTGGGAAAGGGAGACGGTATAGGTCCGGAGGTTGTAGAATCAGCACTGAAAGCAGTACAAAGCGTAACTGATTCGCAAGGGCTGAAGGGATTATTGAATTTCAGGAACGTCGATATTGGTTGGACATCATACTACATGCATGGATCTCCCCTCACAGACGAAACATTGAATGTAGTATCCAGTTGCGACTGTATGATTTTAGGGCCTTTGGAAGTTGGAGAGTATCCCGGCGCGAACAGAAGTCCTTCCGGCATTATCCGCAGGAAATTTGACCTTTATGCCAATGTCAGGCCTGTCAAATCTTACATTCCTACGAACCAGAAGCCGATTGACATTGTGATAGTGCGGGAAAACACCGAAGGGTTCTATGCGGACAGGAATATGTACCAGGGTTCCGGTGAATATATGCCAACCAATGACCTTGCCCTGGCAGTTAGGGTAATAACAAGACACAAAAGTGCAAAGATCAGCGAGGCTGCCATGAGAATAGCACTGAACAGAAGAAAAATCGTAACTGCGGTGCACAAGGGAAATGTGCTGAAGATGAGCGACGGGCTTTTCAGGGAAGAATTCTACAACCAAGCAAAAAAATTTCCGGACATAACTGCCGGGGACAGGCTCATAGATTCTACTGCATATGACCTGATCATAAATCCGGGCATGTTTGACGTCATTGTTACAACCAATATGTATGGAGATATTCTGTCAGACGAGGCGGCCGCCATAGGAGGAAGCCTAGGAATCGCACCTGCTTTGAATCATGGGGACGAGTGGGCCATGGCCCAGGCTGCGCATGGCACGGCCCCAAACATCGCAGGAAAGGGGATCGCCAACCCCATATCTGAAATCATGTCCACCGGCATGCTCTTGAATTGGCTTGGAAACAGATATACAGATGAACGGCTCATAAACGTAGGGAAAAAGATAAATGACTCAGTGGAACACACTTTAAAAAATACGTACGATCTGACTCCGGACCTTGGCGGGAACGGAGATACAAAAAAGGTGACAGACTCCATCATTTCTGCGCTTTAGGCATAATAATAAGTAATTGTCGTAAATGACCAATATGTTTATATTTTGCCCAATATTGGTCATACGTATTATATAATAGACCCAAGTAACATCGAAATAATGGAAACAAAAATCAGTGCAGGCATTCTTGATTCAACGTTAAGGGAGGGTGAACAGACACCAGGTGTAGTTTTTACACCGGACCAAAGGGTTGAAATCGCAAGGAAATTGTCGGATATCGGAATAAAAATGATTGAGGTAGGTCATCCTGCCGTTTCGCCTGACGTTCTTGAAGGCATTAAAAGGATAACGAGGCTGAAAAAAGACGGATACATAACTTCCGAAATAGTAGCACACAGCAGAGCAGTAAGCAGTGACATAACGCTGGCAGCCTCCCTTGAGATAGACAGAATGGCGATATTTTACGGGATAAGCGACACGCATCTCACTTCCAAAACGCACAAGTCCCGGGAAGACGCAATGTCAATAATAGGAGAGTCTGTTGCAGAAGCAAAATCTCATGGACTTAAGGTAAGGTTCACTCCGGAAGATGCTTCAAGAACCGATTACAATTATCTGATAGAAGTCATAAAAACTGCAAGAGATGCGGGGGCAGACCGTATCGGCATTGCAGATACCGTAGGAATAATGAACCCCCTAAGGACAAAGGACCTCTTCCTGCATATAAGGAGAGATGTACCAGGTATTGAATTGGATATTCATGCCCATAATGACATGGGAAACGCTGTCGCAAACTCCCTTTCGGCCATAGAAGGAGGTGCCACGATAGTTCATTCAACGATCAACGGACTTGGAGAGAGGGTTGGAATCACGCCAACTCAGATCATAGCAGTTGCAATGAAGTTTCATTTCGGAATAGAAGCGGCTAAACTGGACAAACTCGGGGAACTGTCTCGCTTGGTTGAAGTCCATAGCGGAATTCGCATGCCTCCTAATTTTCCAATTACTGGTGAATACGCTTTCGTTCACAAGTCAGGTGTGCACGTTTCTGGAATCCTCGGGAACCCTGCCACATATGAATTCATGGATCCGCGTTCATTAAGCGTGACAAGGAGTTATACCATTGACAAATATAGTGGAAAACACGCTCTGCAATCAAAATTGACGAGCTTGGGCATTAACCTAACAGACAGTGAGGTCGTGGCAGTCCTCTCACAGATCAAGAATAGCCCTGACACGAGATACTTTGACAACGCTAAACTCCAGGAAATTGCTGGCTATGTCTCAAGTAGCAGGCAGGCAACTGTATATCGGGAAATATTGAAAGATCCACCTAATCAAATGTAAAGTGGGGCAGAGGGTTTACAGCAAAAATAGCCAAAGACTTAAAAGGGCATGATGGAACATGTACCTCGTTAGGATAAGCAAAAATTCGCATGTTTTATCATCTTGTTTTGAGTCTCACCAATCACTCTGGCATACTTTCCATCGCAAGCGATCGCATGTTCCTGCTACACAGGCCATATTCGATCACAATTCCACTCTGTGAGTTGCTCCCTGCCTATGGGCAGGTACTTTACTGAGGTATCGATTTCCAAAGGCGTTAATTTGGAAGTTCACCACTCTGCTTTTCTCAGTTATCTTAATTCAAATAGACATTTCGCGATTAATCCACATCGTAAGCTCGGTAGCTGTCTTGCTCAAAATATTGTTAGCTGGGTGATAGGTGAAAGTTTTCCCAAGAGAACAGATTTTCACATATTCCCTTGAAGCAATGGTCAAAAATGGATAGTTGAATCACGTTCGTATTCAGCCTCGGAAGGAGGGGTGATTTATGTCATTGTCAAAATTTCGTAAGCAAGCGTGGAGTCCTTCTTATTCAGTATTATTATTGTTTCATTGGAACATGAGATGAGTTGGAGGATATTGACACCACGCGCAAAGAGCTTGTGTGTTATTCGCATCACAAAACCAGGCGTCTTTTCTATCTCCCTCGATGAGAATATATGGATCATGCTGACATCCCTGTCGACTATAACACTCTGGGAGATCTGCGGTATTTTGCTTTTTATCTCGTCTACAATATATACAATGTTATCCTGGAGATACGTTGCGGATATGTATTTCATTGTCTGAGGAATTTTTGACGTTACAACGCATATCTTGTCTTGCAACGAGATTTTACTCTTCTTTAGAAGGTCGTCAGCCTTGCTTTTCCCTGTTTCACCATCTCCTTTGATCTTAAATCTGTTCAATGCCGCTCTCACAGATATGGGATTGAGGTCGTCATTCTCCTTCAATATGAGCTGCGCCAGTTTACTGACATTGATCACGCCAACTCTCAATGAAAGCATATAGTCAGGGTTTTCCGTGAGGAATCTTGCAACCCTGCTTTCAACCGTGACCTTCTCGTTAACATTTTTTTTCATTAAATCGACATAATGTATGTATATTTTAACATTGTTTATGATTGTAAATCAATTATAACATTAAGAATGATATAATATTTAACTAATTTAATATGCTAATGGTAAATCACTATTAATGAAGGAAAAGGCACTTCTGTTGTATTCGGGCGGTCTAGACACTTCGGTGATGATAAAATGGTTACAGGAACAACTGAATCTTGACGTCGTAACGCTAACCCTCGATGTTGGGCAGGAAAAAAACGACTTGCAGCGGATAGCAGAAAAGGCAAAAAAACTTGGAGCTGTGAAGACAATTACGGAAGACGTTACAAAGAAGTTTTCCGATGATTTCGTGGCACACGGGATAATGAACGACGGGCTGTACCAGGATAAATACCCACTCTCTACGAGCCTTGCAAGGCCTCTAATGTCAATGGAGGCGGTGAAATTTGCAGAACAAAACAAATGCACCACAGTTGTTCACGGCTCAACAGGAAAAGGCAACGATCAGGTAAGGTTCGAAGTTTCCATAAAGGCGCTGAATGAAAATCTTACAGTGATTGCACCAGTCAGGGAAATGAACATGAACAGGGACGAGGAAATAGAGTATGCCAAATTGAGGAATATAGAGATACCCTATGGAGGGAAATATTCTGTAGACGAGAATTTGTGGGGCAGGTCAGTTGAAGGTTCAAGCATGGAATTCATAGACGAAGGAGTTCCAGAAGACGCATACAGGTGGGTTCTACCCGTTGAAAAATCAGGGGATAAGCCGGAAGTTGTATCTATTACATTCAATGGAGGACTGCCAGTTGAACTCAACGGTAAGCCAATGCTGCTCAGGGACATAATTGCTGAATTGAACTATAAAGCAGGTCAGAGTGGAGTTGGGGCGATTGACATGATAGAGGACAGGGTTGTAGGCATAAAGAGTCACGAATTCTATGAATGCCCGGCCGCTATCACAATTATAAGCGGACACAAATATCTCGAGTCCCTTGTTTTGAACAAGAAGGAAAGCCAGTTGAAAAAGGTCATGGATCAGCAGTTTGCAGATATGGTTTATAGTGGATTGTGGTTTGATCCTGCTATGGACCACATAAAGAGGTTCCAGCAAAGCATAAATGGGGTTGTAAACGGAACGGTCAAACTCAAGTTATACAAAGGGAATGTTATTCCGATGGGCGTTGATAGCACAAACTCGCTTTATGATATATTTATGTCTACGTATGGGAAGAACCAGACCTTTGACCAGAGCAAAGCCCCAGGTTTCATTTACGTTTTCGGGAGCCAGACAATTACAACAAGGAAGGTAAGGAAGAAACAGTTCGGTGAAATAATTATTGAAGAGTGAAGCAATGACAAAGATATGGAGTGGTGGAGTATCAGAAGAAGCGGGTAAGGATCTTTCCGACATCATGACAGTTGAGGATGCGCAGATCGACTCCATGCTCTTGGACTACGAAATAGTTTCTCTTCTTGCTTACCAGTTACAATTAAGAAAAGAAGCCATCATTTCTACAGAAGATAGCGATGCAATACTTTCAGGACTCTTGCGTTTGCTTGGGAATAAAGTAACAATAGATCCAGCTATTGAAGATGTGCATGGGTTTGTAGAAGAGTACATGAAGGGTAATGGTGGTGATGCATACAAGAATCTCCGCATATTTCTTTCAAGGAACGAGCAGAGCCACACAGACATAAAGTCATTCTACATTGACCATCTTCTCAAAATTTCACAATATCTCACGACCCTTTCAGAGACTATGATGACTCGCAAAGGAGATTTCAGTGGGGCGATGCCAGGTTACACTCACAACCTCCAGGCAATGCCAGTTATGATTTCCACATATTTTGACTATTTCTCCAGGATATTCTTAGATATGTCGCTCGATGCTCTCGATATGTCTGAAAAATTTTCAGTTATTTCACCACTTGGTTACGGTTCCGGATTTGGCTCTCTTTCACCAATAGATTTCAAGATCGTGGCCAAAAGTCTAGGTTTCAAGTCCAACGCACAAAATCCAATGGCTGGAAGTTTTTACCGTGGCATCGACGATCTGGACGTATCGACACTCATTCTGAAAATAATGATCTTTTTATCTAAAATATCTCAGGATTTCATAGGTTTTAGTGCAGGGGATTCGGCATTCATAATAATGCCGGATGGGTTTTCTACCGGCAGCTCACTGATGCCAAACAAGAGGAACCCAGACTTTCTGGAAATGGTTCAAGGTTACGCCTCCGAATCCATAGGGCACTGTGTTTCAACTGCCACGATCCTGATGAATAAAGGATCTGGTTATCACAGAGAATTCCAGACATCAAAGGACAAAACCATCGAATTTGTTATCTTATGCGAGAAGATTCTCAATCACTTTCAAGATTTCATGCTGGAATTCAAGCTCGACGAGAAAAAGGCTATGGATTCAATGAAAAACTCCATAAATGCAACTGCGGAGGCATTCTCAATCTTTCAAGCTGGAAAGTCTTGGAAGGATTCATATGCTGTGGTAGGTGAGAAGATAAGGAAAGATATACCTCTAGATTATCACAAACCGCCTGAATTCGCTTCTGTCAAAAGTCAAGAAATTTTGTACGCAAAGGAGAAAAGAATGAAACTTTTAAATTCATGGCGGACGCCAAGGGAAGATGTGCTACTCCGTGCCAAAGATATAATAAAAAACAAATCACCTGCCGAGAAAATTCTGAAGGATTGAGTTCTGTTGAATAACAAAATTTTTATGAAATACAACTTTGAATAGAACATTTTTTAATGATTGCCTGGCTCTGCACTTTATTAGGTCACATCTCTTCTGGAAAAACTACTTTGTCCGTGCGTCCATCTGAACATTATGGTACACCATCTTTGTCGCCGTCAACACTTCTATTGAATTGTTGAAACAGATACCATGATCCAAGAAATGTCATGGGCAGCAATAAACACGGACATAACAGAATTCAGGTCATTTCTATCTTCACACCTTCACGTCTTAGCTCGTTAAGGATGTGATTCATTTTCTTCTCGTCTTTCCCCAATTCCTCAGGTGGCAAGAAACCCATGATCTCAGGGTATTCCGTTAGCAACGTTGCAGTAATTGCGGCAGTATGCCCTGTGAGTCTGGCCATCGAGGTCAGATGGTCATCTCCATAGTCCCTTAGCTCAATCCTGTGCTCTTTCTTGTCGAGAGAGATGACATCGAGAATAGACACGTCATGGGTGTCGTTAAATTGTGAGAAAATCCTCTCTGTCATTTTTCTTGGGGACATTTCATTTTCGTCTTCAAAATAACCCATTTCCTTGAGAAATTTCATGTTTTTGAGGTGCCCTTTATATCTAAGGGTTATCTCGAAAAGATCCTGGACGGGAAGTGTGCTGAGCAGGGTACGGAGTCCATCGGAGTAAAATCCTTCAAGTTTCATAAATCCTCGTGGCTGATAGTTGTATATCTTTCCAAGAGGGTCTGATTCAACGGCAATCCCGTTCTTAATGAGCTTGGCTGGCCTTATATATTCATCTATGAGTCCTTCCACGCTCCATGTTACGCTATGCAGAAACGGTTGCCTTGGTTCAGCAGGTAACCCACCAACATATATCCCGATTTTCTCTGTGCCAAACCTCGAGAATAAATACCCAGCCATTATATTCGAAAGCCCTGGGGCAAACCCGCAGTCCGGTATATAAACAGAATTCGGAGGCACACTTGCTTGAAAGACAAAAGGGTTTTCCTGGTAGAACGATACATCAACAACTCTCTTACCATCCTTTAGCAGCCTGGCAACAGTGTTTTTCGCAATCCTTCCTGGCAAGGCGACCACGAAAACATTGCTGCTGGAAAGAACCTCCGGGTTTGTATCAACTGTGCCCTTTATCTTCTCAACAGAGGAGACCTGGTCCAGGGCTCTCCTGTCCGGGTCTACAAGCACGCATGACCCTTCATTTGAAAGAAATCCCGCTATCTCCCTCCCTATGTGCCCCCCTCCAATCACAGCATAGTCTCTCATTCTATCAACACGACATGAGGAGTGGGGATAAGTATGTCTTCATCAGGTTGAAAAGTATACTGGCTTTCGGTTCAGCGCGAGCCGCTTTCGTCTTTCCAGCTAAAATGTCCAGATCGTCCATCGGGTGCCATTTACTATGCCCTCTTTCTTATCATGCGAGAGTTATGTGACTCTCTATGCTTCATTGACTGGCTTGCAAACAAAAGTCATATCTCCAGAATTAAAGCGTTATTTTTTTATTCTACATTGCAATCCGTAGTGATAAGTTGAATTGGAATCCCGATCCTGAGCTTTTTCCAGAAATGAGGGGGATTCTATTTGTCTCATAGATTTCTCATTCTTGAGGACGGGACCATAATAAAAGGGTCAGGTTTTGGTCATGATTCCGGCAGTTATGGAGAAATAGTATTCACAACTGCAATGACGGGTTATTTGGAGTCCATAACCGACCCATCATACAGGGGACAGATGCTTGTCTTTGCCGCACCGACAATCGGCAATTATCCGTTGCAAAAAGGCAAAATGGAATCTGATCGTGCACAGGTATCTGCCGTGATAACAAGGGATGCGCATTCCACCCTCTATTCCGGGGAGAGCGGCACCCAGCTCGATAGGTTCCTCAAGGATAACGGGGTGCCAGGAATAGACGGAGTAGACACCAGACTGCTTGTTCGCAAGATAAGGGAACATGGCGTCATGAAGGCTTACATTTCCGACACCCCTGAGTTTCCCGATGAGTGGCCAGATCCGATGGCTGCAGATCTGGTCGGTGCAGTCAGCACCATGTCATCATACACTGTTGCAGGGGCGGGAAAGAGAAACATCCTGTATATTGACGTTGGCACCAAAACAAGCCTCGTCAAGAGCATATCTGAGATCTTCTCCCTGACTGTTGTTCCATACAGTGAAAATTTCTCCAACCTGGAGAATGAATATGACGCGATCTTTGTGTCAAATGGCCCTGGCGATCCAGCTCATCCTGCCCTTGCAAAGGTAAGGGAATTTCTCAAGGGCAATACGGGTAAACTTCCAATATTTGGCGTGTGTCTCGGGCATCAACTTCTTGCCCTGTCCGGCGGAGGCAGAACCATTAAAATGAAATTCGGGCACAGGGGGACCAACCATGCCGTAACTGACGGAGAGAACATATTCATCACATCACACAACCATGGATATGCGGTAGATCCGGATTCACTTGCAGGAACATCCCTCAAAATAGGACAGCGGGATATAAACGACGGAACTGTAGAGATGCTTTATGATCAGAAAAATTCAGTGTATTCTGTCCAATACCATCCGGAGGGATCACCCGGACCAAGGGATTATTCTCAATTCTATTCCCTGATGGCAAAGGTAGTGGAGGATTATTATGCCTAGGGATCCTGCAATAAAGACAGTCCTGATAATAGGGTCAGGTCCAGTTGTAATCGGACAGGCAGCAGAATTTGACTATTCTGGATCCCAGGCATGCCTTTCAATGAAGGAGGAGGGGCTGAAAACTGTCCTGCTGAATTCAAACCCGGCGACAATACAGACGGATTTTGACATCGCAGATCGCATCTACATCGAGCCCATTAATGCAGAAGCGGTCAGACGCATTGTGGAAGCTGAAAAAGTCGATTCCGTTCTGTTCTCAATGGGTGGACAGACTGCCCTGAACCTGGCAATGGACCTTGAAAATTCCGGAATGATACGCAAACTTTCCCTGAAGGTGCTAGGAACAGGAGTGGCATCAATTTCCGTGGCAGAGGACAGGAAAAAATTTCATGCAAGGATGATGGAAATCGGGGAACCGGTGGCCGAGTCATATACCCTTACTTCTGCGGATTATGAGCAGCAGGCTGATATCATAAGCAGGTTCCCGGTGATCGCCAGGACGTCTTTCTCCCTGGGAGGCTCTGGCGGATCCATAGCGAGGGATAAAGAGGATCTCATAAGGTTCTGTGAATGGTTCTTCAGGTCATACAGGTCAGATTCCCTTGAGGTTGAAACATCTCTCCTGGGCCTGAAGGAAATTGAATACGAGGTCATACGCGACAACGTTGGAAACTGCATTACAGTATGCAACATGGAGAACCTCGATCCCATGGGTGTGCACACCGGTGAAAGCATAGTGGTGACCCCGTCCCAGACCCTGAGTGATGCAGAATACCATATGCTGCGTCGAGCAGCAATAAAGGTGATCTCCTCGATTGGCATAGTTGGCGCGTGCAACATCCAGTTTGCCCTTGACCCAGAGAGTGAAAAGTACTTCATTGTCGAGGTAAACCCGCGTACATCCAGATCCTCAGCTCTTGCCTCAAAAGCCAGCGGATACCCCATTGCAAGAATCGCATCTAAGATCGCTGTTGGATACAATCTTGATGAAATACTCAACCCGATCACGAAAAACACGTTCGCTGCCTTTGAGCCCTCCCTTGATTATGTTACAGTAAAGATCCCAAGATGGCCGTTTGACAAGTTTCACGTTGCAAGGACGCTTGGAGTGCAGATGAAGTCCATCGGTGAGGTAATGGGCATCGGAAGAACATTTGAGGAAGCCACGATGAAGGCTATTTCCTCCCTTGATAACGAGATGTCCCAGAAAATCCGGATGTACGAATCTGATGATCGGATATGGGAATACATATCCATTCCGAGTGATCTTCGTATTTATGCCATATTTGAGGCGCTTTTCAGGAACTTTGACATAGGGCTCATAGCTAGTAAAAGTGGATATGATCCTTACTTCATCTGGAAATTCAGGAATATTGTGGATATGCTGTCTGGTCTTGAAGTGGGAACTATCCCGGAAAATCTTCTATCCTTCAAGGAGCTGGGCATATCTGACTCCATTATTTCTTCATTCACGAAGGTTTCTGCAGTTGAAATATTCAGGTACAGGCTCGATCACAATATTTTTCCACAGTACAAGTCCATAGATACATGTTCCGGGGAATTCGTGGCCATGACTCCGTACATGTATTCAACGTATGACAGCGAGGATGAGAGAAACGCCTCCAGGACTGGCACAAAGATCATGATCATAGGATCCGGGCCAAACCGGATATCGCAGGGACTTGAATTTGACTATGGGGCGGTGAAGGCAATAAAGAAACTCCGCAATGATGGATATACCACGATCATGGTAAATTCAAACCCGGAGACTGTATCGACTGATTTTGATATTTCAGACATACTTTATTTCGAGCCACTCACACTGGAGCACATTTCGAACATAATTCATGTGGAAAAGCCGCTTGGAATAATAATCCAGTTTTCAGGGCAGACGGGACAGAACATGGCAATGGGCCTGTCAGATATTTTTGGGCCAGACATAATTCTCGGTACGAGCCCCACGGACATATCACATGCCGAAGACAGGACACACTTCGCAGAAGTACTGAAGCATCTTGGGATAAGGCAGCCGGAATTCACCACTGTGTCAAATCTACAGGAAGTGTCCGAGAAGCTTTGGAAAATAAACCTTCCCGTCATTTTGCGGTCAAGCTTCATCATAGGCGGCAGGGCTATGGACATAATCGGTGACCGTGAATCACTGATGAAAAGATCGGAGGAACTCTTCAGGGAACGCCCCGGATTCCCCATACTTGTGAGCAGGTACGTTGAGGATGCGGACGAGATCGACGTTGATTTTGTATCGGATGGACGATCCTTTGCAATCTGTGGTGTGTGCATGCATATTGAGGAAGCAGGGACTCACTCAGGAGACGCTACGATGATCATTGGAAAATCCGTTGTTTCCCCCAGCGTGATGGGTGAGATAGAGAGGATAGTCGGCCTGCTTGTGCCTGCCTTTAAACTCATCGGGCTGTCGAACCTTCAGCTTGCGTCAAATGAATCGGGCGTATATGTAATAGAGCTAAATACAAGGTCCAGCAGGTCAATTCCCTTTGTCTCGAAGGCGACTGGAGTCAACTGGGTCGCCATTGCTGTGGATACAATGTTGGGCAAGGGAATCGATCGGCGGGCAGATGCTGCAATGAAGTCCTATTTCATCAAGATACCAGTCTTTCCATTCAAGAGGTTTGAGGACCTGGACCCAATCCTCTCCCCGGAGATGAAGTCTACCGGCGAGGGAATGGGGGCCGGGTTAACGCCGGAGGAAGCGATAATCAAAGCCATGGCAATTTCCGGATCGCGTTTCAAGGAAGGCGGCTCTGTAATCATAAGCATCAACGACCGTGACAAGGCGTCGATCCCATTCCTCAAGCCTTTTCTTGAGAATTTCAAGGGGCAGGTATATGCAACGGCGGGAACACACGATTCGCTTCTGGCTGCCGGAATTGAGAGCGTTGTCGTTTACAAGATAGGCGACATCAGGGAGCCAAGGATAGACCAAGTCATGTTCAGGAATCAGGTATCTCTGGTGGTTAACACGCCCAGTGAGGTCGCGGACCAGGTCAAGGACTCATTCCAGATCAGGAAAATTGCCATTTTCCGCAACATTCCTCTCATCACTAACATGCGCCTTGCAAGGTTTGTATTTGCGTCAATGGAGAAGCGAGTTTCTCTGGAATACAGGGAGATAAGAGAATATTACTGATGCTGATCTTTCCTGATTATCTTATGGCTCAGATATTGCAGCAAAGGTTAAACTATTGTCAAGTGATTACAGGCTGCCCTGATCGAAGGGGCAATTGGTGAAAACATGACAGAGAATTTGGACCCATTTGAAATTGCTGTGAAGCAACTGAACAGAGCAGCGAAAATAATGAATCTGGACAAGCAGGCTCTCGCACTGCTTAGTGAACCACAGAGAATCCTGCAGGTCAGGATACCCGTGAGAATGGATGACGGATCGACCCAGGTATTCACTGGTTTCAGGGTAAGATACAATAATGCTAGAGGCCCCACAAAGGGAGGCATAAGATTTCACCCGCAGGAGACACTTTCAACTGTTAAAGCTCTATCTGCATGGATGACCTGGAAGACCGCAGTCACTGACCTTCCGTATGGAGGATCAAAGGGTGGAGTTATATGCGATACAAAGAAACTGAGCATAGGAGAACTGGAGAGGCTGAGCAGGGGATACATCAGGGCCATAGCTGATTCCATCGGGCCCGAGATCGATGTTCCGGCGCCGGATGTTTACACGACACCGCAGATAATGGCGTGGATGATGGACGAATACGAGAATGTGGTAAGGCACTCTGCTCCTGGCGTAATTACAGGCAAGCCGCTTGACCTTGGAGGATCTCTCGGCAGGGGAGACGCAACCGCAAAGGGCGGAATGTACGTCCTGAGAGAGGGGGCCAAGAAGATAGGGCTTGACATGAAGAAGGCCACGGTAGCGGTTCAGGGCTTTGGGAATGCAGGGCAGTTTGCGCACAAGCTTGTTACTGAGCACTTCCCAGGATCCAAGGTCGTAGCCATATCGGACACAAAGGGTGGAATCTATTCCGAGAATGGCATAGATTATGAAAAGCTTCTTGAGCATAAGAAGAAGACGGGCACTGTACAGGGATTCCCTGGATCCAAGAACATAACCAATGAGGATCTCCTGGAACTCAAGGTGGACGTACTTATTCCTGCGGCAATCGAGAACCAGCTGACTGGAGCTAACGCTTCCAAGGTGAAGGCAAAGGTAATCCTAGAACTTGCGAACGGACCTACTACACCTGACGCTGACGAGATATTCTTCAAGAACAAAGTTCTTGTTCTTCCGGACTTCCTGGCTAACTCTGGTGGAGTTACTGTCTCATACTTTGAATGGGTGCAGAACGTTGGCGGGTATTACTGGACCGAGGAAGAAGTATACGATAAGCTGGACAAGAAAATGACCCAGGCGGCAAACGACGTTCTCGCCATGGCGGACAAATACAAGGTCGATCCAAGGATGGGCGCTTATATCATATCTGTCAAGAGAGTCGCAGATGCAATGAAGTCAAGGGGCTGGTACTGAACACCCCCTCCCTTTTTTTTAAACAATAAGAGAAATCGAAAGCACGGCCAGTGCAACTAGAACCGTAAGCCCCATATTATGAAATTTCATAGCAACAACCAGGGCAACAGCAAGTGAGATGAGCGTGATGAAGTTCAGGCTCTGGACGTTGTATACAAGCAAGGCAGAGAATGCTGATATGGCAAAAAGGTCGAACGTTTTTTCAAGCGAGTTTCCGGATTTTAGCCTCTTGTAGAACAGCCACGGTATGACCCTCTGCAAAACGCTAAGCAGTGCCAGTGCAGCCAGGAGGTATATTAGTGTATAATTCACTTTGACCACCGCCTTGAAATTTTTCCGGCAGTCAATCCCGTCATAACGCCGATCAGTATGGGAACTATGAGGAAATACGGGGCAAGACCAAGGAGACGACCTGCAAGTGCAATCACTCCGGAGGTTAAGGCAGTTACCAGTCCAAAACCGTTCCTGATCCTTGGCGCCAGAAGACCGAGGAACAAAGCAGGGAGTGCAAGAAACAGTATGTTCAGAACAGCTGATGGGGCATAATATATTGCGATTATTCCAATTGCAGTTCCAGCAATCCAGTTAAAATAGGCATATATTGAAAGTCCGTGGAGATTTGGGAGGGAGAGGGACTGATAGCTTACAGCGATGGCATAAACCTCGTCCGTGAGCAGTGGTCCGATGATACCGATGTCGCGCAGCCTGATATCTCCCCTCAGTGTTTCTATGTGCGCACCGTAGAATGTATGCCTCAGGTTCAGCAGGAAAGCGGTTAGGATTAATGAGAGGGGGTCGATGCCTGCTGCCCAGTAACCAAGAAATGCGGACTGCACAGCCCCGGAGTAGACGAAAAATGAAAGGGAAATTGTGTAAATCCCTGGAATGCGGAGTGCTGTTGAAATTGATCCGAAAGCTATGCCTGAAGGTAGATACCCTGCGGAAATAATCAGGAGAGTATTCAAGATTGTGCTTCTTCGCCCGCCTAAGTATGGCAATCAGGAGCATAGGAAATCATTTGCTATAATTTTTGTGTTTTTCTGGAATTATTGCAGAAATCACTTCTGCCGCAATACGAGTTGCCCTCAGGGACAATTCCGCTTTGTTTATGTATAAGCTTTGAATATTCCACAACACACTTTGGGTCACAATGTTGCGGAAGTAGTGTAGCGGTCATCACAGGGGCTTCCCAAGCCCTTAACCCGGGTTCAAATCCCGGCTTCCGCATTTTTATAAATTGCTTCGTTTTGCAATACACAGATAATGAGTATATCCACAACATTTGGTGAGATGGGAAGCGGTAACATTTAATAAGATCCACCTAATGATTGGATGAGAAACATGGCACCATACAACTTTAAGTGCAAGGACATCGGAATGGAATGTGGTTTTGAAACAAAGGCAAAGACGAAGGAAGACCTCATGCCAAAGATAGTCGAACACGCAAAATCGGCGCATAACATAACAGAGATCACTCCTGACCTGAAAACAAAGGTAGATGGAGCCATAAAGAAAACATTCTTTTAGACAGAATAAATCTTTTATCTCTTATAAATTCTATATTTTATATAACAGTTTTCCATCCCTATCCGCTTTAGAAATGAGGCCTATATTCTCAAGGTGTCTCAGGTGGGCAAGTGTTTCACCCAGTGCAAATATTCTCTCCATCCCGCTCATATCTTCAAGAGTCCTGCCTCTGTTCCAGCGGATTCGAGCTGATATCTCATATGGCGTAAGCCAGTCTGTGCACTGTGCGTATATCTCTGATAACCGGAGCTTGTGGTGGGCAAGTATATCATCGATCCTGTAGCCAAGGTTGTAGATATCCGCCCCGTGTCCTGAATAACCTGTTTCTATCCCTGTCTCTCTCAGCGTGATGAGGCTTTTCATGTAAAGTCCTAGCATGTCAGACTCCCCATCATAATATGAAATGTTAGGGGTTATCTTCTCTATGACGTGATCACCGGTAAACGCGGTGTTCATTTCCTTGACTACATAAGTCATTGAACCAGGCGTGTGGCCGGGCACACTCAACAGTGACAATTCCGGAAATCCCTGAAACGATTTACCTCCTTCCAATGGCGTGAGCTTATCTATTTCCGAAGCCATCTTGTATGTTTCTTGTACAGGATTCGTCTTTTCCGCAATTGCCAGCTGATTATCCGGGAATCCTATGTATTTCAGGTATTCAACTTCATTCTTCAGGTATTTTTCCGGGTCTTCTATCATCCTGTTTATGATGTCAGCATCATTTGCGCCGATGTTCACCGGTATTGACAGGTCATTCTGTAGCTTGCCCGCTCCTCCTATATGGTCAAAGTGGAGGTGGGTAAGAAGAATTTCGTCTATGGAATCGACCACAACCCCGCTCAATTTCAGGAATTCGAGGGTTGATCCGGACATACCGGTATCAATCAGAACTCTCTTCCTGCCATTGCTTATGGTATAGATGTTTGCAGTCTTCAGGCTTCTGATATTAATGGGTATTACAAATTTCCTGATCTCTATCATGCTGATCGCGCTCTTAGCCAGGTATCAGTTATTTCCCTGAGTTTCAGAATTACTGCCACATTACCCATGTTTCTGAGCGATAACTCATGGGCAGGCCTGTTCATTGAGGAGACGCAATCTGAGCAGACTATGGTATAAAATCCCCTCATGGAGGAATCCCTGACACTGTTCTCTATTCCAAGTTCCGTTCCAATACCTGAAAACAGGATTGTGGTTATGCCTGCTGCCCTTATCATGTGCTCGAACTGGGTGCCATAGAAAATACTCATGGAGCTGTTCTTCAGAACCGTGTCATACATTCCCGGAGCCGCGCAGGGATGGATGCTGTCATCTTCTGTGCCAGGATCAAAATATCTTGGAAGCCTCAATGGGTCCGAGATTCCGTTCCTTAACATTGAAATGTAAAAAGCCCAGGCGAACTCAAACGAAGAATCTGAAGGAGAATACCTGTTGAAGAACATCAATATATGTGCCATTCTGGCACTTGCAATGAGTTTTCCCATGTTGACCTTAAATTCCTCTGTGTTGAAAATTTTGGAAACAAGGGAATTCTGTGTATTCCACACTACCAGGGCTGTATGTTCAGGTTCAAGGATTTCCCTTAACTCATCATAAATTACTCTCTGCCCGATCTGCTTCACTCCTGGCAATTTTGAGATCATATTTATAGGATTGCCACCTGCCCCATCCGTATATTTAAAACGGCTGTTCATCATTTCAGGCAGTGGTGTGAAAGGCTCGCATTCCATCAGTGATCTAACTGGAATCCATCCCTGAAATTACCAGTTAGTCAAATAAAGTGCATTGCATAAGCGTCTTTTCAACAAAAACTAACTCCATCAGCCAGATTTTAGGCTTTTATCGGACCAGTTTTTGGAAGGCTACGCTCTTTGCCTGGCGATCAGCATAACGTCATTCAGGACTGCAGAAGCTGTTTCCAGGGGCCCATCTCGTATATTGCCGACAAAGTATTTGGATCCGTCCGTTGTCTCCAGGAGATAACATAGTGATGAGGTTCCGAGCGACACCAGGGGATCAAGTGGTTCCATTGTCTGGAGTTTCGAAGAAGCAAGGATCTCACTGCCTTTCCGGTAGACGTCAGAAACTATGCGGTATCTGTCTCCACTTCTTTTCATTTCGTCTATACGATCAGAAAGGTTCTCCACCCCATCAAACTCCATATCCTGTAGAGAAATATTTGATCCGAAAATGGAGTTGGCCATGATGACAGTTTTCCTGGCGGAGTCTATGCCGAGTGTATCATCATGGAAATTTGTCTCTGCAATCCCCTCCCTTTGGGCCATCCTTATGGACTGCTCAAAATCTAGGTTGTGGAGCATTCGGTCAAGTACAAAGTTTACAGTCATGCTGACTATCCCCCTTACTCTCACAATTTCAACTGGCATGAGTGAATAGTCTATCAGGTTGAATAGTGGTGTACCTCCGGCAACGGTAGCTTCGTACCTTATCCTCCTGCCGTTTATCCTCGCTGAGTTCATAACTTCTGACCAGTGCATTGCCAGTGGTGATTTGTTAGCGGTAACCACATCAATTCCACTCTTGAATGCATTCACATACATGCCCATACCGAAGACTCCATCCGGGGTGGCTGGAGTCATGTCCACGATAATGTCTGGTGATTCTCCGAAAACATCTTCCAGTTCCACTTTATTCCCCGTTTCCCGGAGTCTTCCATCTTCCTTGGCCCTGAGCAGCACTTCTGTATTTATTCCATTCCTTACAGAATAAATTCCATGGGAGTCTGACGCAAAAGATACCACAATATCCTTTCCGACCTTTTTTCTAATCCCCTTCTGGTTCCTGGAAAGCAAAGAAAGGAAGTTCCTCCCCACATTCCCAACTCCCATGATGGCTATGGAAACCGTGTCCTGATCATTCTTCAGTGCCATCACCCTCAATTCTCGTTGCGGATATCACATAGTCATCGTCGCTGAGGTCAATGAGCTTTACTCCTGCGGTAACCCTCGACAACTCCCTTACTTCCGACACCCTTATCCTTATGGTTTTCTCCATCTTTGATACAAGGAGAAGGTCATCATTCTCTCGTACCGGCAATGCGGAAACAAGTTCACCAGTCCTCTCATTCCATTTAGAGAGGAATATGCCGGATGACCCCCTGTGATGCACTGGATACTGGGACACCTTTGTACGCTTTCCTATGCCGTTTCTCGAGACGTTGAAAATGAACTCGTCATCGTCTACTGCAAAGGCAGAGACAACATACTCATTCTTCTTGAGCTTCATCGATTTAACGCCACGCGATGTTCTTCCGGTCATTCTGACTTCCTTCGTGAGAAATACAGCAGCCTTTCCTGCGCTTGACACAACCACGAACTTGCCAGGCTTGTCACTGTGCTCCACCGCAACTACTTCGTCATCATCCTCGAGCGTTATGATCCTGAGTCCGGATGTTCGCATGTCAAACAGGTCCTCAGCTGGTGTCCTCTTTACAAAACCATTCCTGGTGACAAGAACCAGGAAGGATTTCTTGTTTTCCGGAGCCTTGAGTATCTGTTGCACCTTCTCGCCCTCCATCAGGGGCAGGATAGCCTGTGCGGATGTACCTACTGACTTCCTGTTCTTCTTCTCAAGTTCATAGACCTTGCCCTTTATCACTCGCCCACTGTTTGTGAAATAATAGATCGTATCATGGCTGTCGCAGTCCAGAACACTCTTCACGGAATCCTCTTTTCTCGTAGAGGTGATTATACCTTTGCCGCCCCTCTTCTGGGCCTTGTACTCCTCAATGGATACCCGCTTGAGAAGACCTCCCTCGCTCAGTATAACCATATCCTGTTCGTTTGGTATCAGATCCTCGACTGCTCTTTCCTTAAGTTGTTTATATGTAATCTTTGTCCGTCTTTTGTCTCCGAACTTTGCCTTCAGGTCGGAAATCTCGTCTTTCAGTATTTTCCTTCTTTCGCTTTCCTCGTTAATTATCTTGTTGAGGCGTTTGATATTATTGTTAACTTCCTCGAGTTCCTGCCTGATCTTGTTAATTTCAAGAGCTGTGAGCCTCTGCAGCCGCATCTCAAGGATGGCATTAGCCTGCTTTTCAGTCATCTGGAAGGAGGTGATCAATGATGATCTTGCTTCCGTCACATCCCTGGAGGCTTTTATCAGCGATACAACCCTGTCAATGCTGTCCAGCGCTTTTGCCAGCCCAAGCAGTATCTCCTGCCTTTCCATGTTTTTGTTAAGGTCAAACTTGGACCTCCTCAGAATCATCTCAAGACGGTGAGCGATAAAAATTTCGATCAGCTGGTTCAACCCGACTATTTTCGGCTCATTATCGACCAGAACCAGATTTATTATGCCAATGGAGGTTTCGAGCGCTGAATTTTCATAGAGCTGGTTAAGCACAAGGGCTTTCATGTCCTCATCCCTCACCTTTACAACTATTCTCATGCCATTCCTGTCAGATTCGTCCCTTACATCGGTGACGCCTTTCAGAACCTCATTCTTTGTTAGGTTCGCTATGCTCTCTATAAAAGTTGCCTTGTTTACGCCATAGGGTAAGCTCTTTATTATGAGGTGCTTTGGCTCATCTAGGCTTACCTCTCCGTGGCAGAGTGCTTTCCCCCTTCCGGTCTGGTAGGAATCCACCAACTCCTTCGTGTAGAAGACTATTCCGCCACCAGGAAAATCAGGACCTTTGACAAATTTCAGGAGATCATCAGTGGTTGATTCCGGTTTGTCGACTTTATAGGATACTGCATCGCAGATTTCTGAAAGGTTGTTAGGGAGCATGTTCGTTGCCATCCCGACCGCAATACCGGAAGTGCCATTGATGAGAAGCTGCGGTACTTTGGTTGGAAAATACTCAGGCTCTTCAAGCGATCCGTCAAAATTCTGCCTGAAGGGGACTGTTTTCTTGTCTATGTCCTGGATCATTTCAGAAGAAATTCTTGCCAGCCTGGCTTCAGTATATCTCATCGCCGCCGGGGAGTCCCCATCTATTGACCCGAAATTTCCCTGTCCGTCAACCAGCGGGTAACGCAATGAGAAATTCTGTGCCATCCTGGCAAGGGCGTCATATATTGACAGGTCGCCGTGCGGATGGTATTTACCCATTGTCTCTCCCACAATCCTTGCTGATTTTTTATAAGGCTTATCGAAATTCACGCCAAGTTCACTCATTGAATATAGAATTCTCCTCTGAACGGGCTTCAGGCCATCCTTCACATCCGGTATAGCCCTGCTGACTATGACGCTCATTGCATATTCGAGGTAGGAGTTCTTTATTTCGTCTTCAATAGGTCTAGTTTGCATTATAATTCCTCACAGATCAATATTCTTGACATATCTTGCATTCTCTTCTATAAATCTTCTTCTCGGTTCAACCTTTTCGCCCATAAGTATGGAAAACAGCCTGTCTGCAGAGGCCGCATCCTCAATGGAGACCTGCACGAGTTTCCTAGTTTCAGGTTTCATTGTGGTCTCCCACAGCTGGGATGGGTTCATTTCTCCAAGACCCTTGAATCTCTGGATTATTGCACCGTTTCCTAGCTTTTTTGATATTGTTTCCTGTTCTTTTTCAGAATATACATAATGAACCTTGTCCCCTTTCTGTATACGGAATAGGGGTGGCTGTGCAAAGTATATCTTGCCGTTGGTTATGAGCTCCCTTGAGTACCTATAGAAGAAGGTAAGAAGCAGAGTCCTGATATGGGCTCCGTCCACATCGGCATCGGTCATTATGATGATCTTGTGGTACCTGAGCTTTGTGATGTCCAGAGAGTCCTTTATATTTGTTCCCATTGCCGTTATCAGGTTCCTTATTTCCTGGTTCTCCAGGGCCTTGATATCGCTGGTCTTCTCTACGTTAAGGATCTTTCCCCGCAGAGGCAGTACTGCCTGGAATTCCCGGTTCCTTGCCTGCTTGGCTGAACCCCCTGCAGAATCACCTTCCACTATGTATATCTCCGATTGTTCTGGGTCTGTGGAAGAGCAGTCAGCGAGTTTGCCCGGCAATCCGCCACCTTCAAGTGCGGATTTCCTGCGGACAAGCTCCCTTGCCTTTCTTGAAGCCTCCCTCGCAGCAGCAGCTGCAACTGCCCTCTTTATGATCTGGTCTGCAACGTTTGGGTACGACTCAAAGTAGCCCCTGAGGAATTTGTCTGTAAGTGACTGGACCACGCCCTTCACTTCGCTGTTTCCAAGTTTCGACTTTGTCTGCCCCTCAAACTGCGGCTGGTATACCTTTACGTGAAGTACGGCTACAAGGCCTTCCCTTACATCATCGCCGCTTATGCTCTCTATTCCCTTAATCAGGTTGTGGTTCTTCGCATAATCCTGCACGGCCCTGGAGAGTCCCGCCCTGAAGCCGGTCAGGTGCGTCCCACCCTCTATGGTACTTATGTTGTTGACGTAGGATTGCATAATTTCTGTGACACTGGAATTGTACTGGAGGGCAAACTCGACAACTATATCTTCAGCGCTGTCCTTAAAATATATGGGTTCCTTGTGTATCGAAATATGCCCTTCACCGAGGTATTTTACAAATTCTGAGAGTCCGCCTGCAAAATGGAAAACCTCCTTCTTTGCGTTCCTGAGATCCTCAATGGTGATCGAGACCTGTGGGTTCAGGTAAGCAAGATCCCTCATTCTCTGAATCAGAGTATCGTAGGAGAAATCGAGAGTTTCAAAAATCTCGTCATCCGGATAAAATTTCATGAGGGTACCGTGATCCCTTGCGAGATGGAAGACCAGCCCTGACACGTCTGGATCCTTTGAAGTTTTATAGTCCTCCAACTTAACCTTCTCCATTTTTCCACTGGGAATACCTTTCCTGAATACTTCATAATAAAGCGTATCCTGCTTCTTCACAGCCGCAATCAGCTTTGAAGAGAGTGCATTCACTACGTGGACTCCTACTCCGTGAAGTCCACCAGTGATCTTGTATACTTTCTTATCGAATTTTGCTCCACTGTGCAACTCTGTCAGCACTATCTCAAGACCAGGTCTGTTATATTTTGGATGGTTGTCAACAGGGATTCCTCTTCCATCATCCTCGACCGATAGCGATCCGTCTTTGTTTATGCTTATCCAGATGTTGCTGCAATACCCTGCAACTGATTCATCTATACTGTTGTCCACCACTTCGTATACAAGATGGTGCAGACCCCTCTCATCAGTCGACCCTATGTACATCCCTGGTACCTTTCGCACCGCCTTAAGCCCCTCTAAAACCGTTATCTGTGAAGCATCATAATTTTCCATTTCAATATCCACTCTTTCCAGTTTACTAAAATCTCAGTAGAGAGATTTTTCATGAGATATTAATTTATCTCATTAATGATCGCATTTGGGCGTTTATAATCTCTACATAAAATGCAAATTTACTGAGTTCATAGTTCTTAAGTATGTATCCATCGGTCATAAACATTGGCAGGAGTAAGGATGGGTTCCCATTTTTATCAAAACTTGGGTCACCAGGCTCGGAGGAAATAATGGAATTACGCCTTTCGAACTGTGAACATTAAGAGTAGAGTTATAGGTTTGTAAATAGTCTCGAGAAAGAGCGAGACCTTGCGGAATAAAAGGATAAATGCTGCCCGAGGTTTCAGCATAACAAAGGAATGGAACGTTGATAACAGAAGGTTTAAAACATTAAACAAAAATAGGGGCATTGAAGAAAGAGTGGAGTCTCCGAGGAGTCCCACAAAATAGTTTAAATCAATTGGATATTTACCGTGGTATCGCGGATAGGTGGCAGAGCGGTCATGCGTGGGACTGCAGATCCCATCTAATAGGGTTCAACTCCCTACCTATCCTTTGTCTTTAGCTTTTTTGAGTAGGATCCAAAGTCTCTATTCTGAATTTCTTGAAGCAGCCCCATGTGCATACACTTATATATTATATAAGAATATATACCATGATGGAAAACAAGTCAATAGTGCACTACCCAAGATTAGATACTGTCCTTATGGTGGAGGATACTCTAAGAAAAGCAGAAGAATATCCATCAAAGAGGCAGCTGTGGCTTGCCTTGGAGAAGAAAGTGATGTACCAAACATTCAGCCTAATCATTTCATATCTGGAAGATTCAGGGAAAATTGTCCAGCATAATGGTAAGATAATCTGGGTGTGGAATCCTGAACTGGTAAGCAAGTACAGTAACAGCAAGCTGGTGCTGAAATAGTGATTGACAAGAAAATTACAGTGGTATTTGCAGATGAAGACATCCAAAAAGCCTATTTCAGGATGAAGACTGATAATCCATCACTTTACAAATTCCTGGAACGAGCGACGGACGACCTCAAGCAAAACCCTTTCTGTGGTATTCAGATACCAAAACGGCAAATACCGAAAACCTACGTGAGCAAGTATGAGATCAACAACCTGTGGAAATACAACTTACCCAACGCCTGGAGGTTAGTTTATTCAGTTGCCGGGAGCGAAGTGGAAATAATTGCAATTCTGCTGGAGTGGTTTCCTCACAAGGAATATGAGAAGAGATTCAATTATTGAAATTTGATGACGATTCTCTGGATTAACCACAGTCCAAATTGATTTTACAAAAATAAACGTAATGTTCCTTAAGGTGGTTTTCCAAAGGCCCCGCTATCGTTTCTGTGGTACAGATAGTATCCACTTAATTAACTAATCGACTCCCTACCTATCCTCTGTTCTATAGTTCTAAGTTTTTGAGTATACTTATGAGTTTATTAAGAATCACGATATTTTGTTTTGTTACTAAAAACAAACTTTGTAGCACCATTGGGGCATAGAAATGAATAGCAATACGTCAGGAATTCTTCGAAACAAGAATTTCCAGAAATATTTTGCAATGACTCTAACTTCTAGATCTGCTACCTCAGTAGCCAGCCTTGTTATTGTATGGTATGTGTTTGCAGTTACCCAGTCAGCAATAGATGTAGCAATAGTTGGCGTAACTGAAACCGTAAGTGCTGTCATTCTCTCATTACCAGCAGGTGTTTGGATTGACAGATTTAACCGTCTAAAGTTACTTGTCTTATCCAATTCAATCAGGGTATTGAGCATAACAGCGCTGATCTTCTTTACCCTAATTTATGGATTTAATCTAATTGTAATAGTCATTTTATTATTCACCTGGACCGGTGCAGGTGAACTCTACAGATCGGGCAACTATTCTATGCTCCCTGAATTGATAGGGAAAGAAAATCTCTCAAGTGCAAACGGGATCGAACGATCGGGGAGGGGCCTATTTACGGCTCTATCCAACGCAATAGGAGGAACCCTGATACTTGCTGTCGGAGCTTCAATAGCACTATCATGGGGAGCAGTTGGATTTTTCGTGGCTCTTTTCTTTTCTGTGTTGCTGCTTAGTTCTAACAGTGGAACAATTAAGCGGTTATCCTCAAGGCAGGAGAAAAAGAAGAGTGGATATTTGGAGATGCGTGAGGGAATTGCGTGGCTGATATCCCAAAGAGGGCTCTTTTGGCTAACTATTTCCGCACTGCCCTTCAATTTCTTTTTTACCATCTCATATTATTTTCTTGTTGTCTATGTAAAAACCGGACTCTTGGCTGGACCGTTGATTTATGGGGCTATACTTGCCGCCTATTCCATTGGCTACGCCATTGGTTCACCTCTTGTCGCACGTTCCAAATGGGCGCTTAGGTACGTAGGAAAAGTGTGGATTCTTATCTACGGTGGTAGTATTGGAACCTCACTTCTGATTATGGGTATCATCCCAAATTCATTTCTAGCAATCCTGTTATTATTTATTGTTGGTCTAGGGGTAGGTTTCGCAGGAAACGTATGGCTCACTTCCGCACAGAATATAGTACCGGAAAAGATGCGTGGTCGTTACTTTGCAGTCGACGGATTGTTAAGTTTCATAGGTGGCCCTCCTGCCGTGGCAACAGGCGGAGTTTTGGTGCTGTTGTTCGGTGTTATTCCAGTATTCGAATTGTCGGGTTTCATAATATTGCTTTTCGCTCTTTGTTTTTCCTTATTCAGGCCTCTGTGGAAACTTGATGGTACCAGAATGTTGGAATAGTTTTTTTCACAATTCAATAAGTCAAACGTATAAACAAGTCTTGTTGTAGAAAACAACTTTGAATGTTATTCTCAGACCTATATCTGCTTTTTTTGCTGCTTTCATATTTCGGGACGCTATGAGAACTCCTGCTTTATTGGATTGCTGGATTGTCACTCGAGGAAATATCAAAATATGACTTGGAACTTAAAGGTAACTTCTTGAAAACCTTCATGAAACTTGAAGGAGTAATTTCTGGTTATGCCTCTTGGATTCTTGATTCGATAAGTTTAATTTCTCAATATGAGAAAGGGAAATCTTCCATTATCGGTGATATCCAAGCAATGGCTGAGTACACTCTTTATGGTCACTTCGATCATTATGTCATAAAGCTTCTGGAAAAAGACGTTAACAAAACATTGTTGAGAGATGATATAATTGCGTTGAGGGAGAATTTGCCCTCACTTAAGTATCTGTTTGAGGGCAAATATGATGCAGAATTTTTAAGAGACATTCTTACAAGGGCTGAGAGAAAGACTAGAATGGACGAGAAGTATGTCGCAAACTCACTTGTAAAACTCACATCCTGAAACTGTCGTTCTCACAATTGAATCT
>JAMDAM010000002.1 GCA_023484805.1 Thermoplasmatota archaeon
TGTCTAGAATATTTTCTGGGCGTCGTAAACTTCGTGTTTTGTCGGTGGGTTCACGCTCTTGAGCAGGTTCTGCATGTCGCCTACGCTCGGTGCTTCCCAGTTGCATATTGCGCGGTTTTCCTCGCCTATCACATTTATGGACTTCAGTGTGAATCCTGCAGGAAGCTTGCCGTTCTTTGCCATATCGACTATGCTGCCAACCACCTTGAATGCCTCAGCCTTGTTGTGCTCTCTCCACCTGTGTTCAACAACTACATTTGCCATTTTTTTATCACCAAATATCCAATGTCGTGACATGGCATATATTTATAACCGGTCTGGATTGGTACCCATGGACGAAGTCGACCTGATTCTTAGGAATGAACTCCCTTTTGGAAAGCTTTCCAGCCTATTCCCGGGCATTACGTTCTTCAGGTGGTGCAACTCTGCAATGGACTATCTGGAGTTCTATGGGAACGCCGATGAACTGGACAGTATCGTATCTTACCTACCGGAGATAGAGAAGGAGCTCGGAACGCACGTGATATACAGGTCAAAAAAGGAGAAGAGGCTGTCTGTTATGCTTGTGTGCAGGTGTTCCCGCACAAATTCTACGATACGCATCGCAGAACTTGATAACTGCATCTGGAAGGCGCCCGTCAAGTATGCGGCAGGAGAGGAGAAACTGACCATCATCACGCTCCTTGATGACTACCTGAAAACCCTTTTTGCCGACCTTGATCGTATAGGGACCGTTGAAATAGTGAGGAAAATGACAGTGTACCCGGAATCTTTGAGAGATATGTACACCATATCTCTTCAGTCCATATTTAACGGGATAACGGGAAAACAGCTGGAGATCATGAGAAGCGCACTCCAGCATGGCTACTTTTCGATACCCAGGAAAATTAGTCTTGAAAAACTTGCGAGGATAAACAACCTCTCAAAATCAACAATAGAAGAACATCTTAACAAAGCCAGGACACGTGTGATAAGCACAATGGAACCCTACATTTCCCTGTATCTTGAAAGTCTTGGCAGCTCTCTAGGGTCAGGTGAACAACCGTGATCTCATAATCCGGATTTATAGTGGGGCATCATTGCACTTTTTTTAGTTCATTTTCCTTTGGCCAGACAAAAAGCTCGCTGAAGATGTAATTGGCGAAGACACCGAAGAATATGCCTAGCAGGTTGAGACCCAGGTAATTGAATGAGATTCCGAGGGTCAGGAGGACAAATGCCACATAATTTATGACTCCACCTATTCCGGCAAACATATTGTACCTGGCAGCCTTTGAAAAAAGGTGTCCCTTCTTCCTGTTTCCGAAGGTCCAGAAATTGTTGACAGCGAAGTTTGTGAGAATAGAGAATTCTATTGAGGGGATCGCAGCAAACACCGGATGGGTTATGGCGCCGTGGAAAAGACCTGAATAGGCCAGGAGATACAGTATCCCTTCATTCACAAAGATACCCGAGAGTCCCACTGCAACAAATTTTAGTGGCCTGTAACCAGACAAACCGAATACGAGCCTCAGGTAGTTGAGATTCTCCGTTACGCTCAGCTTGCTCTTTCCCTTAAGCCTTGGGTTGAAGGTATATGGGACTTCTACGAGTTTTGTGCCTGATCCCTTTACCAGTATTTCAAGAAGAATCTTGTATCCGCTTGAATTGATCTGATCCTGCTCGATTATACCTTTCCTGAATACGAAAAAACCGGATAGTGGATCAGTGAGAACCTTTGTTTCCTGTAACATCAGGTGAGCAATGAAGGTCGCTGATTTCGATACAAGCTTCCTGAAAAATGAAAATTCCTCGGCGCTGCCCCCCGCCATGTATCTGGAAGCTATTACCATGTCGTTGCCCTTCTCTATTGCCGCGTACATTTGTTCAAGTGTTTCAGGAGGATGCTGGAGGTCCGCGTCCATTACAGCAATGTATTTTCCCGTTGCAAGTTTCATGCCGTCCCTGATTGCAGTTGCAAGTCCCTGTTTTGATCCCCTCTCAAGCACCTTTATGTTTCCGTACTTCTTTCCGAGATCTTCGGCAATCTTGGCTGTTCCGTCAGGACTCCCGTCATCTATGACTATAATCTCCAGGTCAAGTTTGAGTTTTTCAAGCTTATCTATCAGAATGGGAATGTTTTCTGCTTCGTTATAAGTGGGTACTTCTACTGAAATGTCAACCAGGATTATCCTCTCCTTCTGTCACTTACAACTATGTTTCACGTTGCCTCGTAACATTGCTGCTTAGGCAGGTAAACCCGAATATACATTAAAATTATCGGTTATGCACTGAGTTCTTCGGTAGCACGGAAGCCTTAAGCCTATTGGATCTCTATGAACCGCCATTCAGGGACAGGTTCGCGATTTCAACCATTACTTCTCCCTGATTCTCATAATTCAGGACATAGCTAAGAGTTGCACTCTGCACAGGCCCAATTCTATTATTTATTGCAGAATTCAGTGCGGTGAAATTGATAGATGTGACGTTGGTATAAAAGACGAAGCTGGTTCCATTATTTCCTGTATTTGTCAATAAATCCGGCATTGACTTATTATAGGCTATGTAAAAATTATATTGTGCATTTAACGTGACAACGGCCCCATAGAATGATAGCCATGGTGCGGCCATATCTACGGCAATCCTGCCTTGTATCACGGAACTGCTGAGATTCAGGGAATAATTGTGCTGCACCAGGTATGTATAATTGATGGTTGAACTGAGGGACTCGTGCACTGGCACAGGCTGTGTTGTTACGTTTGCGGCCATTACTATGCCGCGGTTAATAGACAAGGGGAGATTCCCTTTAATGGACGAACTCCAGGTCCAGCCCGGGAAAATGACGCCGTTTGATCCATTTGTAAGGAATGAAAGCGTCGGGTTGTTTATTGGAATTGGAGTGTACGGGAATTCAATTGCCTTATCTTGAGTGTAAGTTGCAAGAACCTTGCTGCTGTTTCCATATGCAGACACCTCAAATGCCCTAACATTCACCGGCAGCAATGAACTTGCATCCATAGGATATATGTCCACATTGTTGTAGCCACTGTGGACGTAAGGATCTGCTGCATACCATAACAACCCGTTCGCGCCTGCAGCCCCCAATGGCCCGGCAAATATCCTGTAATGAAGCGGCATAGCGGCAGGGTCCCCGGAGACAGGGTTGTATGATATGTTCAGTTGCATGTACGTAACGTTGCCAGCCACCATGTAAGGGTTACCAATCTGCTGTATGTTATGAATGGCTATCGGCGTGGAATCGTTCTGTGAATAATAGAATCCGGCAGATACAACTGTAGCAAAGAATATCAAGATCACAATGATGGCGGCTGAAGTTTTCTTGTTCCTTATGGCTGATCGCTCGAAGGTTGCAAGAAAACGCAGTGTGTGTGATCTAGAAGCCTTGGGTGTCTCTGCCTCCGACTTCTTGCTTGCCGTGAAGTCGGGAAGGAGGAGCAAGACGAGAAACGGCCAGTATATGAGGTATGTAATTAGAGACCGGTAGTCCAGGAGAAAGATCATTATTGGAAAGGCAAAAAACCCATACCTGAAGCGATCATAGTGAATCAGGTAAATGAAGAAGAGAGCCACGGTAAGTGCAATCAGCGAAACGGAGAAGAAAGCAGGTGGAAGGTGCAGCACTCCTGTGAAAGACAGTATTGATGGCCCAACACCGATTCCTATGATCTTCTGGGATGCAATGGAGGTTATGTTAACAAACCAGTCTGACGGGTTTGCTATAATATATGGAAGGTTTGGCACGATGAATGAAATGGCAGTGAATGCTATGAATGAAATGGCCTTCTTCTCGTTCCTGGAGTTCTCCATGTAGATGAAATACAGGAAGAATGGAAATATGAGGGCAGGAATCTGCTTGAAAGCAACTGAAAGCCCATAGAAAATTCCGGAAATCCATGGTTTCTTCCTGAGAACGTAAGCCACTCCCAAGAAAAACACCCATATCACGTCAGTGACTCCGCTTGATGAGAAGATTCCGTACTCAACTATCAGCCCCATTACAAGGGCTAGAACAGGTGCGCTTGACGTGAATCCCTTTCGTTTGTAATAAAAAAATACGAGGAATAGAGATGCTATATCGAAGAAAACTGTAACAGTAAAAGCTGGAAGGCCAAGAAGTATAGCAGGAATGAATACAATGGCAGCGAGCCCCGGATACTCAAAATAGGTCACTATGCCGCCTGAAAGCAGAGGCGTTGAGAGAAAGCCAGTCGCTTTGTAATTTAGAAATACGTTAGCCATGTTTGCGTTTACGTAGGGGTCGATTCCGTGAATGGTCAGGTAGGCCGCATAACTGTCGATGATCATCTCATCGGTGGTCGTATTTGGAAAGAATTGCAGATAAGCTGCTATGCCGACTACCAGGGCAAAGGAGAAAGCTATGAATGGAAGGATTTTGGAGAGAGAATTCTCGGTTTTGAAGGCAACTGCGTAAAGTATGAAAATTCCGGAAAGGATCAGCAGGGCCCATATGGATATGAGTGCAGCTATGTTGAGGTATCCCACCAGATACCACATCACGAACGAGAAGTTTATGTAAATCACAGCATAGATTAGGAACTGGACCCGCCATTTCTCCATTGGTTGGTGCTGTTCCGCTTCATCTGTCTGAACAGCCAGGCTTCCTTCAAGTTTCTCCTCTGACATTGCTTATTCCCGCACTCTTTAATTTCTTGTACTTTAGAGAAAATAACTTAATAACTTTTTGTGCAGGTCCATCTGGCCAGAATCACAATCCCGACGAGCGATAGGGCGTCAAATCACGCTGCGTTTCAGGGATAATGATCAGAGCTCGAAAAACTTTTATATTTTACAGTTGGATAGCCCCATTAAGCTAGATGCTTCAGAAGTGTTAAAATGGCTGAAAAATACATCGATTATGAAACTGATATTCTTATAATAGGCGCTGGTGGGGCTGGCCTGAGAGCAGCTATTGCTGGATTTGACTCTGGTGTTCGCGTCACTGTTGTAACAAAATCGCTTCTCGGAAAGGCACATACTGTCATGGCAGAAGGTGGAATTGCTGCTTCGCTTGGAAATCTTGACAACAAGGACAACTGGGAAGTTCATTTCAATGACACTGTAGTCGAGGGCGTGTATATATCCAACTGGAGAATGGCTGAATTGCTTGCCAGGGAAGCCCCCGATAGAGTCTATGAGCTTGAACAGTACGGGGCGCTTTTTGACAGGACTCCTGAGGGAAAGATTTCACAGAGAGCATTTGGAGCCCATACTTACAGAAGACTGTGCCACGTGGGGGATAGAACTGGGCTGGAACTTATCAAGACCCTTGAAGACCAGGTCCTGCACCGGGACATCAAATTCTTCGACGAGCTGTACATAACAAAACTCTTAAAGAAGGGAGACCGCGTTATTGGCGCTGTAGGAATAAAGCTGAACTCTGGTGAATTCTACGCGTTCCGTGCAAAGGCAGTAATTGTTGCAACGGGAGGCTGTGGAAAAATTTACAAGGTAACCTCCAACTCATGGGAATCAACCGGCGACGGTCTGGGACTTGCCTTCAATGCCGGTGCCGAATTAATGGATATGGAGATGATCCAGTTTCACCCCACAGGGATGGTGTATCCACCTGGCGTTAGGGGTTTGCTGGTAACCGAGGGAGTCAGAGGAGATGGTGGTATACTCCTCAATTCTGAAGGCGAGAGATACATGCTGAGATATTCGCCGAAAAAGAAGGAACTTGATGCCAGAGATATTGTTGCAAGAGCGAATTACGCAGAAATAATGGCCGGAAGGGGTACCCCGCACGGTGGGGTTTATCTGGATATCTCTCACAAGGGTGCAGATTACATCAAGACAAAGCTGCCAAGCATGTATGCACAGTTCAAAGATTTTGCCGGTGTCGATATTACAAAGGAAAAAATGGAAGTCGCACCCACAGTCCATTATCAGATGGGTGGAATAAAGGTGGATCCTGATACGACAAAAACGAACGTGGATGGACTTTTCGCCGCTGGAGAAGTAGCAAGTGGATTGCACGGCGCCAACCGGCTGGGCGGAAACTCCCTTGCAGACATACTTGTATTTGGACGGAGAAGTGGCCTTGGTGCAGCTGAATATACAAAGAAGGCAACACTTGAGGAACCGTCAAAATCTGATATAGAGGCGGAGATTGCCAGGGTAAAATCTTACCTGAGGGATGATGGCAGAAACCCATACGAGGTTATCGAGGAACTCTCGGCAAACATGAGCGACAATGTTGGAATAATCAGGACAGAGACAAACCTGCAAAAAGCACTTATCAAGATACTGGAACTCAAGAGCTCCGCCCCGAAGGTCGGGGTAAGAGGAGACCTGAAATACAACAAAGGCCTTCTTGCCTGCCTGGAAATTCCGAACATGCTGACCGCTGCCGAGGCAGTAGTAAGGGGAGCCATGACAAGGAAGGAGAGCAGGGGGGCACACGCAAGAAGTGATTATCCAAAGAAAGACCCGAATTTCAAGAAGAATATTATTTACAAGAAATCAGGAGACGAGATGAAGCTGGAGCTCAGGCCTGTGCCGGAGATGCCAGAGAATCTGAAGAAACTAGTGGATCCGGAGGAATACTGATGGGAAAAATAACATTAAGCATATACAGGCGTGACCCGGCGGTTGAAGCTGAAGGCAAGTTCGTTGACTATGAGGTCCCAACAGAAGACGGGATGGTTGTTCTTGATGCGGTGAAATACGTTGAGACAAACATAGATCCTACGCTCTCTCTTCGCTGGAACTGCAAGGCAGGAAAATGCGGATCCTGTTCCGCTGAGATAAATTATAAGCCTTCATTGATGTGCAAGACCAGAATAGACACGCTTGGTGATCACATAAGAGTAGCCCCAATGGGCGCATTTCCGCTTATAAAGGATCTTGTTACGGACGTATCCGCAAATTGGGGGATGCTGAAGAAGATTCCAGTATTCACACCAAGGCAGGATGTTCCGAAACCATGGATCATTGCCCAGATTGACATAGAGAGGTCGAAGGAATTTAAGAAATGCATAGAATGCTTCCTGTGCCAGGACGTATGCCACGTTGTCAGGGAACACAGTGGCACCGGGTATTTTGGTCCCAGGCACATTGTAAAGGCTGCTTCAGCAGACATGCATCCAATGGACACACTTGACAGATCTGAATTCCTCGATGCAAACGCAGGGCTTGGATTCTGCAACATAACTAAATGCTGCACTGAAGTCTGCCCGGAGGACATACACATCACCGACAATGCCATAATTCCTGAAAAGGAGAGGGCAGTGAATGCATTTTATGACCCTATTGCCATGATTGCCCGATCAAGAAGGAAAAAAAAGGAGGCGAAGAACAATGGAAAACAGTAATGTTAAAAAACACATAATACCACCCGAGTTCCTTGAACCTAACTGGAGGTTCTGGTCATTCATTCTGCTTGCTATAATTGGAATTTATCTGATGATGCTGTACCAGGTTCCCGTACACGATGGCCTCACGGATCCGTTCTACTCTCCCACTGTTCTTGTACTGCCGCTTGTGGTGCTTTTCAGGGCAACCTGCTATGCATACAGGAAGGATTACCACAGGCATCTCTTTGACCACCCCAACAGCTGCCTTACCAATGCCAGGCTTGACAGCAGCAAAAGGCAATACACCGGGGAGACAAGGTTCTTCAGGATAGAGGATTTTCACAGGTATTTCATGTACACGGCGTGGGCAATACTTCCATTCTTCTATTATGACGTCTATGTTTCATGGACTTACAGCGGCGCGTTCACATTGACACTTGGAAGCATTATCCTGCTCATCAATACACTGGCAGTGACATTCTACACTTTCTCCTGCCACTCAGTTCGCCACCTTACGGGTGGGTACAAGGACTGCTTCAGTTGCCCATCCAACCTTACAAAGAAGAGGTCGTTCTTCACGTTCCAGTCCAAGTTCAATGAACACCACGAGGCACTTGCCTGGACAAGCCTTATAATGTTCATATTCACGGACCTTTACCTGAGAGGAATACTGGCAGGACTTCCACTGAATATCACCTTCATACACCTGGGGCTGTGAGTGAAATGGCAAGAATATTACCTTCAAGGTTCAGATACCCTCTTTTCTTCCTTGGCCTTTTCATAATGGAGCTATCAGGCCTTTTGTTCAGGTTCCTTAACCTGGCCCTGAGCGGTGTGGAGGTCATGATCGTGGCAGGGTTCCTGATATTCGCGTTCTCTATATTATCTACCTAATTTTTTTTTAGGCAATTTACTTATTTTTTTGCCCTATTACTTTCTCTGTCTGCATTCTACTGCCAGTTACAAATTGTCGCCAATGCCGACCTCTTTGTCAAAAAATGACCACGGACAAGAACTAATGATCTGAAATACTGATACAGAACTCACTCCATGGGTTTCTCGACACCCTTATCCTTGAGGATCTCGGTATCGGGTTTCCTGTACACGGAATTTTTCATCAGGAGGGTGAAGACTACAGAAACAGCAAGGAAAGCCATCCCCGTGAGATAAACGTAACTGAATGCCTGGTGTGAGGGGAAATTCTCCGTGATTGGACCGAGAGGGGTGTGAAACACAACGCCGGTTACGTATATGGTTTCAAAAACTCCACTGACTGCCGGAGCTATTGATGACCCTATGTTCCTGAATACAACGTTCATTCCAGTCGATGCTCCCGACTCTGATCTTGGAGTTGAGACTAGGAGTATATTTATCACGCCAACGAAGATGAATGAGAGCCCGACACCCATCAGGGTTGCATCCTCTGCGATTGCAAGCGGAGATGAACGATAAAGATACAGTCCCACGTAGGAGAGAAAGAGAACTATTGTTCCTATCAATATTGTAATCTTTGGCCCCTTGGTCTTGGTAACCTTTGCCGAAAGAGGGGCAAATGCCATGGATACAATCGCAGCCGGCAGCATGATAAGGCCTGCATTAACGATGGAAAGCCCAAATCCCGCAGGAGCAGGGTCTTCCAAAAGCGTTGGAACACTATAGAAAAGAAAGAACATTCCAGCCATGGCAAACAGACCGGTGAAATTCGAAAGAAATACGTTTCTAATTTTCAGCAGTTTCATGCTTATGAAAGGATACTCAGTGCGTCTTTCTATGAAGACGAATAAAACCAGGGTGACCACGGATAATGCAAAAAGGCCCAGTATCCTAATGGATTCCCACCCCCAGTATTCACCTTCGGAGAGGCCAAGTATCAGTGCAACAACACCCACACCGAGAGAGGCGACTCCTGCAAAATCAACCTTCTCTTTGACCCTTACAGATGTATCCTTCAGGACTATGGCTGAAACAATTAGAAGACCGAATGCTACAGGAATAGCCGAGTGATAGGACCACTGCCATGTATAGTTCTGCGTGATCCATGCGCCCAGCACCAGCCCAATGGCTGCACCTCCCGTAAATGTCGAACTCAGTATGCCCTGAGCCAGAGGGAGATCCTCCTTTGGGACCTGATCGTTCAGGAGCGCGAATGCCACCGGAAACATGCCCATTCCAAGTCCCTGAACAGCGCGGATCGCAATGAATTCCTCAAGCGTTGTGGCGAAACCTCCAAAGGAAACGGCGATTGCATATATCAATGCCAGGATGATGAATATCCTCTTCTTGCCGTATATGTCAGCAAGCCTTCCAAAAATGGCTGCGGATATAGTGCCGGAAATGATGTATGCGGTAATTATCCAGGAAAGTGCATCATAATTGGTATTGAAAAAGGTCTCGAGTATGGGTATTGCGGGAGTAATCATGGTTTCCACGTAGGTAATAAGTATGCCCATGAAGGCCATTATCCCTATTGTCAACCCTGCATGTTTCGTGAATCGTGCCGTTTTTTCACCTTCCGTGCCAATTACTTCGCCTCAGAACCGATTTCTAGTGGTCTCTGTTGCTAAAACTAGGCATTTTCCCCATGATTGCTCAAAACATAATTAAACATATGTCACTGGCAAGGCTACTCCCTGTCCGTCACTGCAGGTGATTTCTTCTTCCTGTTATTGTAGGCCCTGTAGACAAGCCACGCAAACACGAGAACAAAGGCAGCGATAGAGATATAGGTGTACTGATCAAAGAACGTAAGAATGCTCTCCCACTTAGGCCCCAGTGTGTAACCGAGATAAACGAGCATGATATCCCATATGAAACTTCCCACGAATGTCAGGATGGAGAAGGCTTTCAGGTCCATCTTTGCTATTCCTGCAGGTATGGAAATGAATGACCTGAAGACGGGAACCAGCCTAGTGAAGAAAACCGATATGTCTCCATACCGGATGAACCACCTGTGAGTCCTTTCAATTGATCCGGCATCAAGAAGGAAATATTTTCCGTACCTGAGGATGAGCGGTATTCCACCTTTGTCGCCGATTACATATGCGATCAGCGCTCCAACAAGGTTACCTATTGAACCGGCCAACAGGACAAGAATGTAGGCGGGTATGCCGATATAGGGCGGCAATGCTCCGGTCAGTGCAAGATAGCCTCCGAATGCCAGAACAACTTCCGAAGGCACTGGAATAAGCAGACCTTCGAGGATCATGAGGGCAAATATACCTGGGTAGCCTATTGCTGCAATAAAATTCTGGACAAGGATTATGATGCCTTCCAGACTGCTGAGAAACACTGACACATGGGGTGATTCAAAAGCCCTTATTAAAATATTATTCAGCGGACATTGACCGAAGTTAGTCTTCCCCGGACTGCAGCGAATAGTCGCCTATCATGGCACTGACCTCATTCTGGGGCAGTGTGAACCTGCGCTTCTTGATATCACTCTCAAGAAGCATCAACTCCGATAGTTCATCTGGATAGCCTTCTGCGTATATTATCTCTTCAATCTTTGCATTCATCAGCATCTTGGAACAGACAACACACGGGTGCGTGGTCACATAAATCTTTGAATTCGCTATGCTGACTCCGTGCACAGCTGCCTGAATAATTGCATTCTGCTCAGCGTGTAATCCGCGGCATAATTCGTGCCTCTCCCCAGACGGTATGTTGAGGTCGTCCCTTATGCAACCCACTATGTCGCAGTTTGCTGTGTTGCTTGGAGGGCCGTTATATCCCGTTGCAAGGACGTTCTTGTCGTTAACTATTACCGCACCGACCTTCCTCCTAGTGCATGAGGATCTGGATGCAGCCAGGAAAGCCATCCTCATGAAATATTGATCCCACGTTGGTTTCTGGTATTTTAGCACAGCTAATCATGGAAGGCGACTTAATAATCTTTCCCGAGCTTCTAAAGCAAATTTGACAACGCTGAAAAGTTTATATAT
>JAMDAM010000017.1 GCA_023484805.1 Thermoplasmatota archaeon
GCGTCTTTTGGAGGAAATATATGATCAAAAACGAATATTATTTTTCCCCTGTAATTCGGCCTTGTCACTCCCATCTTAACCAGTGAATCAATTGTCAGAGGGCCGAGCACGTCATGCATATAGATAAGATCCGGTGTTGCAAAAACATAATCACCGGCTCTGGATTCAATTCCAGATGTTCTCGAGAATATTTTCTCGGCCAAGGTCTTTCCCGCCATATTCCTGTTCCTCCTTACCCATTGATTGATCCCTAGCAGGATTAAATAATTTCACCCAATTTGCGTCAGTCTCCGTGTAGCCTCTTCTCCAGATGATACTGACCAATAGAGATGAACCTGTAAACAAGATGCACAAATTTCCCATACGGGGCGGATATGAAAAGAACTGAGACCATGGAAAGATGTATCAAAAGCAGTGTTCCCATTAGGCTTGTATTCCGAAATCCAAGAACAAGAAGTCCCGTGAATGCTGTCAGGAGTAGCGCAACTAAGAATGTCCTGTCAATCGGCGTCATACTTACGTCCTTCTCAGAACTGCTGATGTAATCAAAAATCAGGAACAGGGAAGCACCTATTATCAGCATAACTCCTCCTGTTATTCCACTTATCACTGGCATGCTTAAGATTGGATAGGGAGGTAGCACATGGAAAAAGTCCTGCTCAACAAAAGCAGATGTAGTGGCCAGAAAGTCAAGTAAGAAACCGTAGAGCACCAATGAGTGAGTTATCATCTTTTTGTATGATCCCCTCTCATCTCTGTGAGGATAATTGCAACCTGCGCCCCCGCCCCTGAACCATTTCTCCCCAAACGAATCAAAGAACGCTCTGATCAGGTCGTATAATCCTATGTTAGAATGCCCTCCAACCTCTTTCAGGAATTTCTTTCCAGAAATGGACCAGGCTAAAACTACAAAGAACAGGATCAACGTTCCGGCCACGTCCAGGATATCGTTGGACAATATTACGTAAAATGAACCCGGTCCGGATATGGCCATGAAAATTCGGAGATAATTTCCTGAACTCAGATAAATAACAAATAACGCCAGGAATGAAAATCCAAATAGCATAAGAGTAAACCCTATTCCCGAACCTGAAAACAACGACATTTTTCGTGGCGTTGCATATTTCCTGTAGGTCTCTGTCCTTATCTCACTGAGTATTTTTGGGATGTCAACGGAAAATTCGTTTGGAGGAGTATAGGGGCAGACGTCAAAGCACTGACCGCAATCGTGGCACAGATTGGATACATACTCAACATCCGCTGTTTTGAATTCTCTCCGGTATTCGATCACGTCCCATACAGGACAGAATCCCTCGCAATACCTGCACGCATTACAGATTGTAAGCTGTCTGGCCGCTTCTTTTATCAGGTTGCCATACGCGTCTATTTTGGGTTTGTCAGCTTCCAGCAGCCGATACCGCCTCCTTTCCAGCAGTTATGCCAAATACGGTTCCTATGGTAAGTCCGAAACCAGCCAGATAGCCTTCGGACAATATATTGCCTGACATGATCTCCCCGGCCGCGAACAGATTCCTGCTCGGATTGCCATCATCAGAAAGGACTTGACCCTTCGAATTTACCTTTACCCCGTAATAAGTGAATGTTATTCCCGGCCTGAAGGAGTAACCATAGAATGGAGGTGAATCAATGGGTGCAGCCCAGTGACTTTTTGGAACGGCGAGCCCGGAAGTTGAACAATCGTCAAGAATTCCCGGGTTGAAGGTGCACTTTCTTTTCAACGACTGGTTGTATTCCATCACCGTGCGGGACAAATTTTCAGGGCTGATTCCAAGCTTAATGGCAAGCCCGGAAATGGTGTCGTCCCTTACTGGTTCAAACACTGTTGGGAGAAATAGATTTATGGCCTTGGAGTCGACTATTGAAAACGCCAACTGGCCAGGTTGTTCCGCAATGAGTCTTCCCCATATAGCATACCTTTTTGGCCATAGATCTTCACCTTCATCGTAAAATCTATTTCCGTCACGATTTACCGTGATGCTGTAGGGGATAGAGTCTATTCTGGTTACTATGCCGCCGTCAAACTTAGGAGACCTTGCATCGACAGCTACACTGTGGAATTGGCTTAAATTGCCTATAGTTTTTGTCTTATGTCTCAGCAGCACCCGTAGTAATTCCCCTCTGTTATACCGTGTCCCCCGCACAATAAAATTGCCAGTTGCGCTACCCCAATATTCGCTCAGCCACTCAAGGTTAGCTTCTAAGCCCCCGGAAGCTACAACAACAGAACCAACCTTAACGGTGCGGTTCCCATCAGGGCCATTTAGGGAGGCATTTGTAACTCTATTTCCTGAGAATTCAAGATCCGTGCATTTCGTGTTGTATTCAATCTTTATCCCCAATTTCTCAGCAGCAGCATAATAGCTGTTGATCATTGCCTTTCCGCCGCCAAACATGAATAAATTGGTTCTTCCGAGATGCAGCGTTCCCTTCAAAGCCCTATGAATTAAGACATCCTTGTTCTGAAGCCAGGAAGGTATATTCCGTGATTCCGATACAACCATTTTCAATAGATCCACATCTGTATTGTTGTTAGTCACACGAACAACATCGTTTACAAACTCATCATCAGGATATTCGCCGGTAGTATACCCGTCGAGGTCGTGCGCATACCTGATATCTCTTGTGTACTTCGTGTTCCCTCCCCTCTCGGGTTTGGGGGCAGCCTCTACCAGGAGAATATCCGAAGTATGTTCGGCTGCAGACAATGCTGCGCAAAGTCCAGCATTTCCACCGCCTATGATCAGGACGCTGTAAGAGTTTTCCATCACTCCACATACAGTTATGCGTATAATATATTTAATGCAGGGATGTTGAGAGTTTATGCGAGAATAAAGCCTACCTAACGGGTTAGATGGTCAATTATAATATTTATGGTTATATGGGGAAGTATGATTACCGATGATACATTGAGAGAGGGGCTCCAGACTCCCGGGATTGCTTTCACCATCGATGAAAAAATTAAGATTGCAAAAATCGTAAGAGACGCTGGAATAAAAAGGGCACTGATAGCGTACCCCCCTGCACATGTATCTGAGGTCGAAGTTACCAGGAAGATAGTGTCCGAAAATATATTTTCAGAACCCTTTGCTCTTGGTCGCGCAACAAAGGAAGATATTGATCGCATTGATGAAACTGGGGCAAATATCTCTTTGCATCTACCCTTTAAACTGGAAAATTTGCCCGATGTTATTGATGCAATTAAATACGCGTCTAAAAAGGGGAAGGTTCTGGAAGTTGCAGTGGTTGATGTTATGAAAAATGATATCAGGGAGGTGATCAAAATTGCCAAACTTGTATCCCAGGCTGGCGCAGACATCGTTCAGCTTCCAGATACTACAGGGTCTGGAACTCCACGAAAGATTAGAAATTTATTCACTGAAGCCAAGAAATCACTGGACTGTGAAATAGAGGCACACTGCCACAATGACATGGGCGGCGCTACAGCGAATGCTTTTGCTGCGATTGAAGGCGGTGCGGATCATCTGGATACAACCATTTACGGGATAGGGGAGAGGAACGGAATCACTGATACCGCCTCGATACACAGCCTGCTAGAATCAGAAGGCATAACCACCGGGATTGATGTTAATGCCCTTAGGAGAGCCTATGACCTTATACTGGAATTCCTGCTGGATAAGATAGGTAAGGATTTCTTCATACTGAATTTCCCGGTAATTGGTTCAAATATTTCAACAAACACTGCCGGCACTCACGTCGCGTATTCTGGAGTTTTCACCGGCACTAAAATGAGTCTAAATGTATATGCAGGAAAGTCCATGATAAAGCGAGTCTTGGAAGGTTACAATATGCAAGCAAATGAAGAGGTAGTGAAGAAGGTACTGCAGGAAGTGAAGGATATGTCCTCTCAGACAGGAAAATGTGTAACGAGTGATCAGATAATCAAAATGGTTGGTGAATTCAACGGTAAGAGTAATTGAGATAGGTCACATTGTAGCTGGCCCTTCAGCCGGCCTGATCTTTTCCGAGCTTGGCTATGACGTGATCAAGATAGAGAGACCCGGCGAAGGTGATATTGCAAGGAGGCTGACAGAATCAAGTTCAGGGGCATTTCCATTTTATAACAGAAACAAGAGAAGCCTTGCACTTGATCTGGGGAGCGAGAAAGGAAAAGAGATATTCCTTAAGCTGGTCGGAACTTCCGACATTATTATCGACAACCTGGGTTACGGAGCCATGGCGAGAATGGGCTTTTCATATGAGGCCTTATCAAATCATAATCCCAGGATAATTTATGTCTCAATAAAGGGATATGGTTCTGGCCCGTTGGAAAGGCGGAAGTCGCTTGATTTTCCAATAGAAATACACAGTGGGATCGCATATATGACCGGGCTGACAGGGAGACCCATGCGGGTTGGTGGATCAATGGTCGACATGGGTGCAGCCATGTTTGGTGTTATCCAGGCGCTTCACTCTCTGCTGGAGCGCGAACAAACAGGGAAGGGAAAGCTAATCGACATCGGCCTTTTTGAAACAGCCATGTTCTTCATGGGACAGCACATTGCAACATACCAGATCAACAGGAAAGAACTCAAGCCCTTGAACGAGGAGGGGTTTGCATGGGCCATCTACAATTTTTTCGGTACAAAAGACGCTAAACAGGTATTCATTGCAGTTACGACGGACAGCCAATGGAAGACTTTCTGCAGGGAAATTGGGCTAGGTGTATGTGAAAGGGTTGATCTGGAAAGGAATGAGGGGAGATTCCAGAAGAGGGCAGAACTCGAATCTATTATTTCAGAAAAGACCACGAAAATGAATGAGGCAGATTTGGTGAGTCTTCTAGAGCGCATAAACGTCCCGTTTTCCATTCTGAAGAAGCCATGGGACCTCCTCATGGATGAACAGGCTATCCCAAAATTGGTGGAGGAAGACTACTTGGGCCTTAAGTTGAGAGTACCCTCTCTCCCGGGTGGTGGAATCAATACCAGAAACCCTCCAGCTCTTGGTTCGGGCACCGAGGAAATTATGCACGAACTTGGATATGCTGAAGAATTAGCAGAAGGTTCCAGCAAGGTGTCTGCGGAAAGTTATGGCATGGATGGCAAAACTTAATAAGGGCTCTTGGCAATGTATAAGTTGAATGATTTCCGGGAATTTTACCATAAGCAGTAACTGTAGTTTAGCCTCATTAGCCGGAGATCTTGAAGGGACGGTCATCTCTGTATATGTATATCCCCTGGAGAAGGATCTAAATTATGTCTTTTCCATTGCAAATGCCACTCACCTAGATGGTGTTGAGCACCTGATTACAAAGGATTTCGTTTCTCATAAAATATATGTGGAAAAGGAAATAATTATGATACAGGGTGTAAAACATGGACATGGTGTGATGAGTTCCATAATAGAAAGTGGATCAATACCCATCTTCCCCATATTAGCGAGAGACGGGCTCGAAATATTCAATTTTGTCTCTTTATCGGATAGGTCATCTGGGAAATTGCAGGAATTTCTTGAAAAAAGGAACCATACAGAGGACTTCTTCTATGATAAAGTCAGGGGAAACGAGTTTGTTTCAGGCGTGCCTAAGCGGTGGGGAATCTTAACCTCAATGAATCTTACGTCCACTGAAAGAAACCTCATCAAGACAGCCTATAAGCACGGTTTTTTTGAATGGCCAAGGACGTACGATCTGGAACTTATGCGGAAGGACTACAACCTTTCAAAACCGACTCTCCTGTATCATCTCAGGAACGCGGAGAGGAAAATCATGAAGACTATTTTTGATTGATATTTACAGGGTCCGCCTCAGACACAACGATATCTGTCTGATATCTCCGCCTTAAAACTAAGTTAAAAATGCCTTGAGCCGGGATTGAACCAGCGACCTCCAGATCTTCAGTCTGGCGCTCTCCCTACTGAGCTATCAAGGCTTTAAC
Organism: Thermoplasmatota archaeon; assembly: GCA_023484805.1. Classification (GTDB taxonomy): domain Archaea; phylum Thermoplasmatota; class Thermoplasmata; order Thermoplasmatales; family Thermoplasmataceae; genus B-DKE. The sequence continues at coordinate 5,919 of JAMDAM010000017.1, forward strand.
CTCTATATTCCTGAGGTTTATTTAATTTCCCCTTTTATGGCAAATCGCTAAAAAGGCTCTGTGAAATTTATTTATCCTCATTTGCCATAGGTTTTTATCATGATTCCAGGCAAGATGAATTCCAGGGAAATGAAGCGAATGATGGCGCAGATGGGCATCAAATCCGACGAGATGCCTGACGTCAAAACTGTCATACTTAAGGGCACTACAAAAGATTATGTAATATCCAATGCACAGGTTATGATGATTGAGGCGAGAGGTGAAAAAACGTTCCAGATCGTCGGCAACATGAAGGAGGTCCCGAAATCAGCCGCTGAAAAGGAAATAGCCGTTCCGCAATACAATGAGGACGATCTTAGGCTCGTTATCGATCAAACTGGAGTAAGCAGGGAAAAAGCCATTGAAGCCCTCAAGAAAGCCAACGGCCAGCCAGCGCAGGCCATCATCGATCTGACCGGGCAATGATTGATTACGGAAAGCTGATCCAGAGGTACAAGCCCGACAGTGTTGAGCAGGGTAAAATTGCATCACTTGTTTCCGAAGTTACTGGCAAGATCAGGAGATACTGTTCAGAAAACTCCATAGATGCCGACCCGGTATTGGTCGGATCCGTAGCAAAGGGGACGAACATTAAATCCGGCGACGTGGACATTTTCGTGACATTTTCAAGGAAATATGAAAAGAGGGAAATGGAAGATCTCGGGGTAAAGATAGGGAGGGCCGTTATCAGGGACGGGACTGAAAAATACGCTGAGCATCCCTATGTTACAGGGCGACTGAACGGGTATAAGCTGGATATAGTCCCAAGCTACCGCATAAGTCCGGGGGAAAGAAAGGTCAGTTCCGTGGATCGGACACCCCTGCACACTGATTTTGTCCTGAAGAATCTGACGGCGGAAATGAGGGACCAGGTGATACTCCTAAAGCTTTTCATGAAGCACTTCCAGATTTACGGATCCGAGGTAAGGGTGTCCGGGTTTTCTGGTTACATATGTGAACTCCTGATATGGAAATTTGAGAATTTCGAGAACGTGGTCCAGATGTTTTCACGTCTCTCGGGCAAGCTCGTAATAGGTAACACAAAGAGAACCAACCTGCCTGAGTCTCCTGTTCTCATTATTGATCCAGTGGATGATGAGCGGAACGCTGCGGCTGCCGTAAGTGTCGAGAGCCTTTCCACGATGAAGGTAGCGTCGAAGCTCTTTGTCTCTGCCCATGATGAGGAATACCTTGACCCAGACCCTCCTAGGCAGGAACCGGTTTACGCTGACCGCGGAACTGCGATCAGGATTTTCCGCATGCCAAAGCCCCCGGTCGTTGACGATATCGTATACCCCCAGGCGGTAAAGTTCAGGAATTCGCTTGTCGATCTACTTTACTCCGGAGGTTTCATGCCTCTCTCCTCAGAAATAAGCATCGAGGGTGAAGTGCAGATATTGATCGAGTGCAGGGATTCAAACAGTCCAGCGATCAGAACCAGGGAAGGGCCGCCTGCAGATTCAGACAACGTCCTCGATTTTATAAGGAAATATAAGGAGATAGCGGTAAGGGGGCCATACATCATCGGGGAACGGATTTACGCAGATGTGAGAACGGAACCGGAAACAATTGAACTGTTTGTTCATGAACATCTCCAGGAGCTTTCCATAGGGAAAAACCTGGCACCGCTCAAGGACAGGATTACCATATACAATCCCGCCGGTGGAAACGCAAGGCTTGACGTTATGGACAGGTTTTATTCAAAGAAAATAACCTGATTATCCTCCGGAAAATACTTCCATGAATACGATTTCGTCATTCACCGAAACGGGTTCGTCGGACGTGACGGGCAATCCGTTCTTCAGGGTGATGTAAGAGCTCTCCTGCAACCTGAGTTCCTTCACCACTGCGCCGATCGTTGCCTGCCCTGTGATCGGAAACGTCTCCCTCTTACGGCCAATGATTCTTATCATACTGTCACCACAGCCCCGGGCAGATTTGAACTGCCGTCGTCGGATCCAAAGTCCGATATGCTTGGCCTCTACACCACGGGGCTATACTTGCATTATAGATATTACCGGCTCTCTTAATTCTTTTCCAAAAATCACTTTGGCTGCGGATCGATAACAATCAGGCTGCTTAAAAAGGAAAATATTTGGTTTATGGTGTGATCTTTATGGCTCTCGTGGGGCATACGCTTTCGCAGGCCATACAGAATATGCACTCGCTTTCCCTGACAGGATCGCATTTGTCCGTTCTGTACTTTGCATACAGTGCCTTGTCCTTGGAAATATCCTTGTCATTTCCAGTTCCCATCTGGCCAGGGTTGAGTTCCCATTCATACAGACTAACGGGGCAGACATCCATGCAGGCTCCGTCAGCAACGCATGCGTCCCAGTCAACGGCCACCTTTGTTCCATGGATACCGAGACTTATGGGCATGGGTTTCCCTTCGGCGTCTGTTCTCTTCTTTCCCTCTCCGCGGACCTCATGATCATGGTGTTTGCCAGTGACAGGGTAGTTTTCAGTGTCATCCATAAAATTCTCTTCTATGGGCTTGGGCTTGTAATCCAGCGTTTCAACTTTTACCAAATTATCACCGTCTCGATATTCCTAAGAATATATTTAAATTATCTGTAGGTTTCTCATTATCTGAACTTATTTCAACGGAAAATCCGGTGAGTGATAAAGATTTAACTAATGATGCGATATGTGTGGCATGCCCATAGTCAACAACGGAATTATCAATAGAAAAGCACAGGGAGAATTCGTAAACTCATTCATCCGGCAGTTGAAGTTCAAGAGGGAGGATTTCAAGACAATCGGCAGTTTCGGAGGTTTCACTTCCCTGATAGATCTGGGGAATTTTGCAGTTTCAATAAACAACGACGGCGTCGGGACAAAGGTAATGATAGCAGAGGAGGCCAACAGATGGGACACCATGGGTATTGATTGCATCGCAATGAACGTAAATGACGCGATAACTGTGGGTGCGGAACCGATAGCCATGGTTGATTACATAGCTCTCAGGGAATCCAGTGCGGAAATGGCAAGGCAGCTGGGGACTGGGTTCAACGTGGGAGCCCAGATATCAAACATCACAATTGTCGGCGGTGAGACCGCCATAATACCGGATCTCATTAGAAGTACAGACATTTCAGGCACCGTGTTCGGCATAGTGCAGAAAAGCCAGATAGTAAACGGGGAGAACATAAGGCCGGGAGACCTCATATTCTCGCTTCAGAGCAGCGGGCTTCACTCCAACGGCTTCACAACGGCCAGACACATACTGGCTGAAAACAAGATCGGCCTGAACGACACCTTTCCGGGGGACACCAAGAAGACGGTGGATGTCCTGCTTGAACCGACGAGAATATACGTGAGGGAGATACTTGACATCCTCAACATCGTGAATATACACGGTATGGCGAACATCACTGGAGGTGGGTTCAAAAACCTTCCAAGGATGAAGGATATGCACTACGTCATCGAGGAACCTGTGGATCCTCCCAACGTATTTAATCAGCTGATGAACCTTGGCGAGCTCAAGTATGATCAGATGTATGAAACCTTCAACATGGGAACCGGCTTCGTGGTCGTCATAGATCCAGAAAGCAGGCTTGATTTCATAAACACCCTGAAAAGCAGGGTTTCAATCAAGGAAATCGGGCACGTGGAAGCTGGATCTGGAATCAGCATACCAAAATTTTCCGTTGAACTGTCCGATTATTACTGATTCCGGCATTTCCCTCATTATTTTTCTGTAGTGTCAAGCCTGACATTCATATTAAATGGAGGAATTGCCTTATTTTCTCATGAAAATTGTAGCTGTAGTAGACGAGGAAAACATGTTCACCCCACTGGAATATGGGAGTTCCATTTTTCAGATAGACGACGAAACAAAGGAAATCAAGGAATACGAGAACCCCGGCTTCGGATCACCATATGGCGGAAAGGAGCGCGCAATGGCTGCAATCCTGACACTGAAGGCAGATGCAATCATTGTGAAGGAAGGATCCCTCTGCCCAGGATCGTATCATATGTCACTGGGAAAGATGAAGTACATACCGGTAGAGGAAGAAAAACTGGACGAAGTCATGAGCAAGCTGCCGGAGATAAAAAAGCAGGCTGTTCCTGAACTCGACATGGGAATGTACAGAGAGTAACATTCCATAAATTTTCTTCATTTCTTCAAGGCAGAAGCAACAATATTAGCGATGCGTATTGGTTCTGGAATATTACCGGTTCGTGTCAATTTTTTTATGAATGATAAAGAGGACTTAACATCAATTCCTATTGGATTTATGAATATCGATGAACCGTTTTCCAGAGCAAGCTCCTGTATGTGGTACGAATTCATGATCCCAAGTTTGTAGTAGGCTTCCTGCTGGGTATTCACTATGGCAGAAACAATGGAATCCATGTCAGGTCTTTTCCTGGTTATTGATATTACAGGAATTCCCGTTTCAAGGTTGACCTTAAAGAGATCTGCCACATTGAAACCCCCAAACGTCACACCATAGGTCATGATGACTGCAGCATTCCTCTTGAAGTCGTTCTCAATCATCTCTATTATCCGGTCTGTGGAGTCTGTTCCATCAACAGTTATTCTTTCCATTGACACAGACTCGATTAGGAAGTCAGCACGCATAAGCACTCCAACCATCATGGAGAATGCGTCCTTTCCCTTCTCAAATGGGCCATCATCAATCCCGATAGCCCTGTAATTTTTCTTCACGGCATAAATTGGGAAGCGTGCTAATAAATTATTCCAGTCACATGAATGAAGGGAAATATGTTTGTAGCCAGAATTAAGAGAATGCATGCGCTGCAGTGGATTATCCTTTGTTTAAATAAAATGCAAAATTGGTCATGTGTTATAAGAAAATATTTAATGTAACCCGCACAAATTGATAACACATGCATCTACCAAAACGCTTATATTATGCAAAGCCATACCAAGCTTACACGCTTTAATGCACCTTCTGAGTTGACACTTAGAGGGGAAGGGTATGAGGTTCTTTAAACTGGACC
>JAMDAM010000036.1 GCA_023484805.1 Thermoplasmatota archaeon
CTCGCCTCATATCTGAAAAATAAATAAATACACAGACGCCGTAGCGGTGACAATGGTAGATGAACTTGATATTGAAAAAGGCTCCACTCTGAAAAGAAAATTCACTCTTTTTGATGCAGCGCTTTTTGGAATTGGAGGAGCTATAGGATCTGGTATCTTATTTGCTGCAGCATTTGGAACTGCATATGCAGGTGCAGCGGTGATAATTTCATGGATCATCGCAGCGATAATGATAGTAATAGTCACGATCCCATATGCTGAATTCTCTTCAATGGCACCTCGCGCCGGGATAAGCGCAAGAATCTCATATTACTCCTACGGGACTTACGGTGGATTTCTCTCCGGTTGGGCATTATTCCTGTGGGCAGTTATGATACCTCCAATAGAAGCAGTGGCAGTCTCTGAATATGCAGCATACTACGTGCCTGCACTTTACAGCAATGGTTTTCTTACCCCATACGGCATAGGCCTGTCAATCCTGATAACAGTGGTGTTCGTGTTCATAAACCTCGCAGGAATATCGAAACTCGGAAAGTTTAACAGTGCCCTGACGTGGATCAAGATAGGCAGTGTCATTACACTCATAATAATGGTTCCCTTGGTGGTCTTCCACCCGTCCAACTTCACCGTTCCTTCATTTTTGCCGACAATAGGGTGGAAAGGGGTTTTCATAGCAATTCCTGCAACAGGCATTCTCTTTTCATTCGGCGGATATAGGCAGGTTGCAGACATGGCCGGCGAAATTAAGAACCCAAAGAGAAACGTCCCCCTGGCGATAGGGATCACACTGGCAGTGCAGAGCATATTCTACATTCTCATGTCAATAGTAATTATCGGTTCTGTCAACTGGAACTCACTCCATGCTTCACAGGGGCAATGGGGCGCAGTTGCTGGCCTTTCATCGCCTCTTGCTATCTTAATGCAGAAAAACTTGAGCACACTTACCGGAGACCCAGCCGTCGTGCTCTCTGGCCTTATTTTTCTTGCATTGATATTTGCGATTTACTCTCCTCTGGGAACATTTGGGGTATATCTTACAGGCAGTTCAAGAATTATCTTCGGGTTTTCAAGGGAAGATGCAATGCCAAAGGTGCTGGGAAAGACAGACAAGAGAGGCGTTCCTGTATATGCAATAGTACTTGTTGCGATTATCGGAGACCTCTTCCTCATCCCTCTACCAAGCTGGGAGTCACTTGTTAATTTTGTCGTTGTGGCGGCTGTAGTCAATTTTGCACTGGTTGCTGCCTCCATTCCAATAATACGAAAATTGCATCCAAACGTAGAGCGTTCCTTTAAGGTTCCAGCATTCAAGCTGTGGTCATTGATAGCGTTCGTCGTTTCTTCCCTTCTCGTGTACTGGGCTATGTACCCCACAACGCTGTATGCTATCTCGGCCACGTTGCTTGGTAGCATTGTATTCCTGTATCAGGCATCAAAGATGCATTGGAAGAATCTGGGAATAAAGAATTCCATATGGATCCCAATTTACCTGCTAGGGTTACTACTTATCTCATACATAGGATCTGACTCTACCGGAGGAATAGGAATACTGCATTTCCCGTACGATGTATTTACGGTAATCATATATGGGATAGCATTCTGGTTCATTTCACAGGCAATGGCGCCAAAGGTGCCAGTTGGCGACATGGAGGCACTAATATTAAAAGCGCCAAAGGAAGAACCAATGCCATAAAAATAATTCAATCATTCCTTATTATAAATTACCTCTTTGAGTCAGGTGGGGTAAACTCTCTCTAACATTTTCATTCAGGGACTCTTTCGTGTATAACTTAGTCACAATTTTTATTGCGCCTGTTGAACCTGTTATGTCGAATGGTTATGTTAAAATTAATTTTTGAATGCAGCCCTTATGTATCCTTTTTCCTCTTTTATGTCTGCCTGCAGGTTAAGTCTGGACGCTATATCCTCCAACTTCTGCCTGCTCATCAGGTGAGACCTGACAAATTTCCTGTTGAAGCTGCCATCGTCAGTTATTTCATAGATAACGAAATGCGCTCCCGTGTTCAGCCTTTCCATGATGCCCCTAACGGATTCTTCCCTGTCCTTCCAGTGATGAAACGAGAGGCTAGAATAGATCAGGTCAAAGTTTGAGTTTCCAGGTATTGATCTGCTGCTTCCGATCCTGAAAGCAATCCTGTCATCCAATCCCAGTTTCCTGCTTCTGGAAGTTGCCCTTGCAACCATCTGCGGCGATGGGTCTATCCCGAGACCACGGAAGTTTGCCCTCGATGCTGCGATGGATAGCAGCATGAAACCGGTTCCGGATCCTATGTCGAGCACGCTCCCGTAATCGTAGGCCGCTACATCCCTTAGAACAAAGGAGTAAAAACGACGAAGTGTCGGGATTGCCCTGGTGATTCCGTAAAACCTTGATCCAATAGTGCCGAATTTCTCCTCGCCTTCCGCGTAAAGTCCGCTTCCGTTATAATCTGAATCCATAATCAGTCAATATCCAGAATCAATTATCCCGAGTCGTTATATAAACTATCTCAGATCGAAACTTGCGTGCGAAATGAAGGTTATCACACAATTCAGGTTTGCTTACGCGCCTTTCAGGATATTCCAAAATGGCTAAATCTCTGACTAATTTTATAACATTTGAGGTGATAGTGGAGAGTTGTCAGGACGGCATGATTCAGCGGCACAGGATACCATCGACTTTGTTCCAGACCTGAAGAATGGTCTATCCACGCAGGAAGCAGAAAAACTAAGGGAAAAATACGGGTACAATGAAATCATAGAAAAGAGGGCAAACCCGTTCATATTGCTGGGAAAGAAATTCTGGGGAACAACGGCATGGATGCTCGAGGTAACCGCTGCCCTTACCTTTGTCCTGCAAAAATACATTGATTTCTATATCATTGCAGCTCTGCTGATTGTAAATGCGGTCATAAGTTTCTTTCAGGAGGAACGCGCATCAAGGGCAGTTAGCATACTGAAACAGAGTCTGCAGGTCAAATGCAGGGTTCTGAGGGACGGGAAGTGGATCAACGATGACGCAAGAACCCTTGTTCCAGGTGATGTCATACGAATAAGATCAGGCGACTTCGTGCCTGCAGATTCCACAATAGTTGATGGGTATCTGGACGTGGATCAGTCCGCGTTGACAGGTGAATCCATCTCTGTTGGGAGGCAGAATGGTGAGAAGATATTTTCCGGATCCATAATTAAGAAAGGCGAGGGCACCGCTATTGTGCTGGCAACCGGAGCCGCAACTTACTTTGGAAAAACGGCGGAGCTCGTTCAGACAGCATCACCAAAGCTTCACATTAACGAAGTTGTTTCTTCAGTACTGAAATGGCTCCTGGCAATTGCCATATCGCTTGTGCTGATTTCTCTCTTCGTATGGATATACCGGGGTCTGAATGTCCTGTCTATTCTTCCGCTACTGCTGGTACTTCTCATAGCTGCCATACCTGTAGCGCTTCCCGCAATGTTCACGGTGAGCATGGCTCTTGGCTCAATGGACCTCGTGAAAAAGGGCATAATAGTTACCCGGCTTGGTTCAATCGAGGACGCGGCCAGCATGGATATACTCTGCACCGATAAAACAGGTACAATCACCCAGAACAGGCTCACCGTCGCATCCGTCATCCCTGTCAACGGCTATACCGAGGATCAGATAATTCTGTATGGTGCCATGGCATCATCGGACGCAAACAACGACGCTATAGACTTGGCGTTCCTTGAAGAATACAGGAAGAGGAAGCTCCCACCGTTCTCTGTCGAGAAATTTGTGCCGTTCGACCCGTCCAACAGGCGGACCGAATCTGATGCTGTGATCGATGGAAAGAGATTTCATATAATGAAGGGAGCGGTAAAGACCATAGCCGCCCTTGTCGATGACACAGGAAATGACGCGGAGAACAGGATGAAGGAACTGGCAGTAAAGGGATACAGGACACTGGCTGTCTCTTTCTCATCCGATGAGAAGAAGGGTGAGATAGCTGGATTTGTAGCACTGTACGATCCTCCAAGGCAGGATTCTAAGGCGCTCATTGGCGAACTGAGGGACCTGGGGATCAACGTCAAGATGCTTACTGGCGACTCCGAGGAAATCGCAATGGAAACCGCCAGGCAGGTTGGATTGGGGCTTTCCATAACACCATTGCACTCTGAAATCACGCCTGGAACCATAGAGAAGAGCGACGGGTTCTCGGAGATTTACCCGGAGGATAAATATAGGATTGTGAAGGCTCTGCAGGAGATGCATCATGTCACGGGCATGACGGGAGATGGCGTCAATGACGCTCCCGCACTCAGGGAAGCCGAGGTGGGCATAGCCGTAAGCACGTCTACCGATGTCGCAAAGGCCGCTGCAAGTGCAGTCCTTACCAAGGAAGGGCTGGAAAATATTGTGGACCTGATAAAGGATGGCAGGGCAATCTATCAGAGGGTGGTCACTTGGGTGCTGAACAAGATCACACGGACAATTGAAATAGTAGTGTTTGTGTCGCTCGCCTTCCTGATACTTGGCAGCTACATTGTGAGTGCTTTTGACATAGTCCTGACCCTTTTCCTTATAGACTTCGTAACGATTTCGCTTTCAACTGACAATGTGAGATGGTCGAGAAAGCCAGAGTCATGGGACATCACATCACTGGTAAAGATCGCTGCCATCGTAGGTGCCATGATGATTGCAGAATCATTTCTCTGGCTATTCGTTGGAATGAGGTACCTGTCAGTCGGAAATCAGGTGCCGATGTATTCGTTCTCCTTTGGCATTATACTTTATTTCGGGATATTTACTACCTTTGTGACCAGGGAAAGGAAACATTTCTGGTCATCAATGCCAGGAAAGCCGCTTTTCATAGCCCTTCTTGCTGACATTTTTGTTGTAATGGCAATAGAAACATTCGGCATCCCCGGCGTTTCAGCAATGTCCATATGGATCACGCTGCTGACACTTTCATTCACCGCATTTGTGTCATTGATAGTCAACGACAGTGTCAAATCGATCCTTCTCAGATCCAGAAAACTGCTATAAAAACTCAGGAAAATTAGGATTCAGCGAACTATCAGCACGGAGACAGGTGAATTAGCTGAAACCCTCTGGGAAACAGATCCGAAGAGTATGCCTTTCTTGAATCCTGGTTTCCTGTTGCCCATCACTATCATGTCCGGCATGAGTTTTTCGGCCACTTCAAGTATGCTGCTCACAGGATCGCCATATTTTATAATGCCCTCGCAGTTTGCTATACCTTCTTTCTTTACTTCATCGACCATTTTCTTAACCCTTTCCCTTGTCTCCTTGATTATGTCAGAGTTCTCGTCAAGCAGGACTTCCGTGGCTCCGGTGAGGTCTCCCATGGGAGCGTATACCGGCTTTACAACTGTGATTATATAGAACCTGGCATCATCGTGCGGCAACAGTATATTCTTCGCAAATTTGTAAGCTCTCTCTGCTTCCGGGGAAAAATCAGTTGCCAGCAATATTGAATTAAGTTTTTCCTTTGTTTCCATGCCCAACACCTCTAAACAGACAGGAAGCCTGTTGATTATATATCCTTACGAACATAATAAAACAATACGCTTTCATGTGAGCAGCGCTAAAATCTTGATATGTCCAAGGCCGGCATGTTATAATGAACTAAAGGTACTTGATCAGCCTTATTGGTTTCACATCAAGATTACCGAACATATTGTGCTTTCCAGTGCCCATTCCTATGATCAGACCCTTTTCGTCAGATACGTCAAGCCTCTTATCCTGATCAGCAAGGATAGTTGACATTTCTCTCAGTATAGAAATTTTCTTCAGTTCTCTAGGTATTTTCCTGATTATCTTCCGAACCGTTCTTGCATCCCCCAAGGAAACAGTTATCAGATTGTTTTCAATATGCGCAGCCATCGCTCTCTTCCCATCTAATGACATGGAAATCCGGCCGGACTCCACCATCGGTGCCAGAAGATCAACGATGGTTTTGAGTTTACTGTCTTTCATGTACCGGTCTTGCAGTAAAGCTTATTTTTCCGCTTATTGTGAAGGATGCATTGACCCACGGGAGCTTTATCTTCACGTCTTCCATGACCAGATCCGCGCTGCTTTTTGTTCCCTCTACTGCCTTTATAAAGTTCTCAATCAGAGATTCTTCCTGTGACATATGTGATCAATAAAAGACGGTATATAACCATATCTGAATTGTGCTGGTACAACAGATAACTTTCAATCGGTATCTACAATATCGCTGCGAGAAAGAAAATGCCATATCCGAGGAGGATGACTACAACCAGGATTGTGACAATTTTCCTTATGTCTAGGTGGAACATCGTGCTGATTATTGCACCATGGCTATTTATGATGTCTGCCATAAAGCCGGGCTGGATGGATGCATTTCAGGATCATGTGACCTTTATTTCCCGCTTTTTCTCCCAGTTTCTGATAAGCCTGTAATAAACAAAGGCTCCAGCGACCTGCAACGTACCACCGACAAAAAGCGGTAGCGGAAAATACGCATCCATCAGGTATCCGGATGCGCCGGATGTCATCTGTGATCCCCTTGTGCTCAGTCCCTGTATGCTGGAGGCTGCCCCGTAGTCCTCATTGCCGATACCTCTAACGCTTATGGCACTCCTCATGGGCGCTCCAAGGCCGGCAACCCCGCTCCTGAGGGCATAGAGGGAGAAGGCAATAACAACAAGAGGGGAAAAGGCTACGGCAACAAGAAGCAGGCCCTGGAATGCCCTGGTCACGGACGAGACCGTGATGGCACGCACACTAACCGAATTGAGGAATCTTCCGGAAAGGTATGATCCAAGAGCAGTTGCCGCATAGGCAAGGGTGAATATCTCGCCCACATAGGACACGCTTACACCGTACCTCAGCTCAAACCAGAGGGGAAGCAGGGGAATTGCCACCCCTATCCCTGCGCCATTTATGATGTTGGGCAGGATGAGCCTCAACATGTACCTGAAGCTCTCTCCTTTCATTATGTGCGTAGTCTTCTTCGGTCTCCGCCTCTCCTTAAGCAGCATGAGGGATACGAATGAAATAAGAAGTATAAAGAATGAAACGGCAAATAGGAGCCTGAAGGCTATAACGTTCCCGTAAATCGGGCTGAGATACCCGTGGAATATAAGGAAGAACCCTCCGAAAATGGAGAAAACCGATGCCATGACATTTATCTTTGCAAGCCTGCCGACCCTGTCATGCTCTTCAGGCCAGCTGCTTGCCACATATGCAGTCATTCCCGGTGAGAATGCCCCCCTCATACCTCCGGCTGTCCCGGTTATTCCGCCTATGATTGCGGAAATTGCTATCACATATATATTCGAAGAGAGCGCCAGGCCCAGCAGGGCAATGAGCGGTAGAAGTTCGCCAATTATGAGGGTTCGAGCGTATCCTATGCGATCGCCAAGCATTCCAAGAGCCAGGGCTATTATCATGTTGAAGAAGACTATGACGAGATAAAGTATTCCTATGAAGACAAGACTGTATCCGAGAATGTTCAGGTACAGTGACAGGGAGAGGGTTACAAAAATAAGTGCCATGCTCCTGGCAGCCCTTGAGACGAGAAGAAATTTGAACGATCTGTTTATCTTCTCCGTGGACTCCGTGAACATAGACTTCCCTATCTCGCCGAATTATTTATTCGTGATGTTTCTTTTGATCATGGGTTGGGACTCTGTCTATTTTATATTGATTACAAATATCCGGCATTTCAACTGAAAAGGTTTTTATTCAACTTATATGATAATCAACCATAAGAGAAAAGTCATACTAGCATGACTGCATCAGGTAACTGCAACGGAGAAATGAAGATGTCCAAGACCGGAGACAAATGTTCCATACTAGTCTGGAGAACGCTCAAGGATGTATGGAAACTGTGGTATAGACAGTCAGAAAAGAACCTGTCCCAGATAGGCATGAACAACATGGAATACAGCGTGCTCCGCATACTTTCAGAAAACGGCACGCTTTCCATGGTTCAGCTTGCCAACATGACCATGGTTACGCAGGGGTGGATAACCAGCATAGTTGACAAGCTTGAGGAGAGAAAGCTTGTGGAGAGGATCAGAAGCAGCGATGATCGCCGCATCATAATGATACAGATTACCAGGGCAGGCACAAAAATGATGGCTCGCGCACGGGAGTTGCACGTGAAGTTCGTCGAGGACTCAATAAGCGGCCTAAGCGATGCCGAATCATCAGACCTTCTGGCACTGCTGGAGAAGCTCAAGTCCTCACTGAGTGAAAAATCTGAAGTTCCACGCCAAACCCAGTGAATTCCTCTAATTCAAACGAGACAGTGTTTTATATATGCTTTTCATGTCATACAACTTGAACGCGTTTTTGCTTCTCCTGATAACGGTAGCTCTGCTTTCTGCCATCCATATGCTGGCTCCTGATCACTGGCTCCCCGTAATACTGATTTCCAGAAGAGAGAAATTCACTCGCAGGAGAAGACTCGGCCTTTCGCTTATGCTTTCGTCCGTGCACGCAGGTACTTCCATAGTGCTTGCGGTGGGAATTGTCTTCCTCAGTTTCCTGTTCCTGCACCAGTTCTCCGTATACCTCAAGGATGCGGGGATAGTGCTGATGTTCGCCGTAGGCGTTTACTTCATTCTTAACGGCGTTACGGAAAAAACGGATGAAGCCTCCTTTGTAAAGTACTCATTCATACTCGGCGTCAGCGCTTCCCCTGATCTCTCCCTTCTCCCGCTTCTCATAGAGGCACAGGCCTACCCTTTCAGCTACAGCGAGCTTATGATTGCTGTTTTTGCGTTTGTCTCTATCATAGTGCTGCTGATCAGTGTCACAGTGGCAGATTTCGGGATAGGAAGATCGCTACAGAAGCTTGAGCCAAGATACATGGACTACGTTATGGGGGCGATCCTGATTGGAATAGGCTCCTTCCTCTTTTTCTTCTGATCAGATGGCGTCAATATTCCTCAGTACGACATAAGCTGCACAAAGGTCCTCAATACCTATTCCCATGGACTTGAATATAGTTCTCTGTCCTGTGCTGTATTGTGATGGGGCTGAAACAAACTTGGCCATTTCGACCAGTCTGGCATCGTCTTTCCTCATTCCTGACCCTATTATTTCTCCAGATTCCACGAATGCCTGGTCCAGGTGCTCGACAATTATTGAACTGCTCCCTCCAATCACGTCTGGACCTACCTCTGAACGGTTTGGCAGGTTTCCGCCAGCGAGGTTAATGTGGTAATGATCTGGAAGCATATCCGCCGTGAATAGTGGCGTTCGGGATGTTGTTATTGTGGAAATCACGTCTGAGTGGCGCAGCGCTTCCTCTGGTCTGTCAACGCTGACAATGTCCAGCCCCAGATCCCTGGAATACCTTTCCACAAACGCTTCTGACCGTTCTCTGTGCCTTGAGTACACAAATGCTTTGTCAATGTGGAAAGCAGTTGCCATTCCTGTCAGCTGGGTCTCTGCCTGGAACCCTGATCCAAATATCCCAAAATTAATGCTCTTCTGCTTCAGTAAAAGCGACGTTATCATCGCAGGAAGAGCTCCAGTCCGCATCTGGCCAAGAATGTTTGCGTCCACAATGGCAAGAAGGTCAGGAGGATCTATTGTGAAGACATTGACCACAGCCCTGAAACCATTCTTTGATGAAATATACGATTTGAGGCCGGCCACATTGTATTTCGGAGCGCTAGCCGGCATTGTGTTCAGGATGTGTGTTCCAGCAATGATCCGGTTTCTAGGGGTGCATAATGCATCTCCTTTCCCATAGTCGGAAATGAAGTTCTTCAGTGCAGGAATGAGGTCTTTCATGCTCAGGTTTTCCTTCACGTCGCTTTCAGTAACATATAACATGCTCAAAGAATGCACATGGGTAAAAATAGGTTTCCCAAGCCCGTAATGCACACCTGCAATCTCTCGTAATAAAACTCAATACAGGTGTTCGCGGATCGACACTCACAAAGCAAGAGAACGCTAAAATAACAAGCCGCAATGACAAGATCATGAAGCCGTCGATAGAGACCTCCAAGCTTGAGGATTACGTCAGGGGCAATAACTCATACTATCTTTACAGGGAGGGTGGAAAGATCGAGCTGCACTTTTCACCGGAATTTCCGGAAGCAATCGCACACCTTCCAGAAGGGGAGCCGGTGGAGCACATAATGTACGGCTACGAGGAAGGGGGAAGAATTTACTTCACATCCTTCACTACCAAGAGCAGCTTTGGTGAAACAACCACGGACCTTGACGGCGAGGACGACCCGGTGATGGAATGGCTGAAATATATCTGAAAGCCATGTTTCAGTCAAGCAGTGACCCAATGAGGATGGGCAGTATTACGGTTATGTCACCGTAGAGATTCACGAATTCAGCATCTTCCCTTATCTTTCTCCAGGATATCGCCTCCTCGAGCTTTGCACCAGAGAGCGAACCATCGTATTCCTGTGCTGTTGTTATATAAACTGCTGAGTCCAGGCCACCGCGGAACTGGTTCCACCATATTGTATGGTGCTTTGATATCCCGCCCCCCAGCATAAGAGCTCCAGTTTTTTTTGCGTCAAAAACGACATCCGAAAGAAGATGTTCATCCTCAAGAAGGTTTATCTTGAAGTCCCTGTGCGTTTCATAGAAGGACCAGAACTGGGATCCGACCGATCCATCTGTCATCCCGGGCACGAAGACGGGTATGTTGTTCCTTGCAGCATTATATAGGATTGATGATTCATCCTCAATTCGCAAGCCTATGCGTTTGAGCAACTCAGTGCCGCTCCACTCCCTTTTCTCTTCATAGAGGTCGGCCAGCATTGCCTGTATCTTTTCCTCAATTAACTCCCCATAGCTTTCATCGGGCACAAAAACGTTCCCGAGTC
>JAMDAM010000010.1 GCA_023484805.1 Thermoplasmatota archaeon
TTCTTCCAGATTGGGCAATCAAGTTTTATCCTGTCGATAATAAATTCGCAACCTCTGAAAGCGTCTTTCCTGTGAATCGAAGCAGCGGCAGTAAAAACCGAGGTCTCTCCGACCTCAACCTCGCCTATCCTGTGAACTGCAATCGCATCGAGCAATCCGAATCTTTTGATTGCGTCCTCAAGGGTCTCCGTAATTTTTTTTAGTGCCATCGATTCATGAGCTTCATAAAACAGTGACTTCAGTTCCCTGCCATCCTCTGTCTCGCGAACTATACCGGAAAATGTGACAAGACCGCCAGTTTCGGGAACTGATATCTTTTTGATGTAATCATCAGGACGGATGACAGATCGAACGATTCTGGCTAGCGGCATATACGACAGGTGTGTAGAATATACGCGTATTTATCCTTTGCATTCTTGTTCGCGAAAAGAAATATATAAGAGCCAAAAATACAGAGCATAGAGGGCTCGTAGTCTAGCGGTATGATGTCTCCCTGACACGGAGGAGGTCACCGGTTCGAATCCGGTCGGGCCCATTTACAGCTATAAAAGAGTCTTACTTTATAATGGACAAATACAGGATTTTGTGATTTAGTTAGAATACTCACAGTCAGCATCCTGTTAATTATTAGTTTCACCCATGCAAAACTAAATCTCGGCGCCACCATAAATTCATTCAAACTCCTTGTAGAATGAGGATAAATTGAACCGGAGGTATTTCCCTTGTGATATAATTTTATTTCTCGTTCTGGGCTTTAATAATCCTGTTAGCAAATGACATCAATTCTGACAAATTGGCCTTAATCCTGTATTTGACTGACAATTGACCCTTTTTATTCAGAGAAGGCTCCTTTTCTATTATTCCTGCAACAACCAGGATGTGCAAATGTTTTTCGATTGAAGAACGATGCAGGTTGAGTTTTTCTGCAATCTCTCCAGGGTTGGCAAATCCACTGGAAATTGTGTCCAGAATTTGAAGCCTTTTAGAAGATGCAAGAGCTGAAAATAATCTCTCTTCACTGATGTAATCTCTCATGTAATTCCACTTTTCTTTTTCATTTCTTATGGCGATGCGGTTATAATTATTACCAAAAGGTGAAAAATTTTTACAAAATAGCTGGAAAATGTGATATATAAAAATCAAATCCAAACATGATCCTCATGAAGTACGAACTTGGTTCTGAATTAAATCTAATGTGCCTCAAATCACTCAAAGGCCCTCTAACTGCTGAACAGACGTTTGATCTGCTGGAGAATAATCTCTCCACACTAAAGAAGAAAAAATTCTATGGGTTATCGAGATTGGAAAATAACGAACTAACGTATTTAGCGTGCGTTAAAATTGAAGATGGCGATAATATACACGCACCCGGACTCTTCGAATTAAATGTGCCAAGAGGAAATTATATCAGAGAAAGAATTGCAGAATGGATGGAAAATCTGGGGCAGATACCCTTTATCATCGATAAAGTTTCTGCTGACAATTTAGTCGATCCTGAGAAGTATATTATCGAATTCTACAGGAGTGAGAAGGAACTTGTTCTGTTGATACCGATCAAATGACTTCCTTTTACCTTGTTTAATAAATATTCAGCAGGTTCTTGTTACATCTCTGAAGTTATAGAGTTACCTCGGTCTACAGTAACTTTATGAATTCTTCAACAGTGAGGTCGCATTCCCTGATTATAGCTCTGAGTGTACCCTTCGGCAATTCATCATGGTTAGGTATTGTCACTTTTTTCCCATCTTTTTCCCTTTTTAACACCATATGACTGCCTACCTGCCGCCTGAATTCAGATCCAAATTTAGAAAGAACTTTTACTGCATCCTTACCTGAGACGGAGGGGAGTTTAGGCATTCAGTTCAACATTTCCGATTATGTCTATAAGTTTTGCACAGTATCCAGTAACTGGTATATGGCGACATGCCCAATGAAATGGCATAGAAAGGTAATGTATGTGGGTCATTGAATCATAGAAAAAAATAATGTATTTGTATAAAAATATGTTAATTGGTAAATTTAATTTTCAGTTTTCATCTTGCAGTTATCACGTCGGAAGAGATACTCTCAAGAGACCTGTTTTTTGTCTCCTCCCCCAGGAACATTGTTACAAGAAAACCAGCCAGACCTACGGCAAAGAGAAGCATTTCCATTGGCACAATTCCATAAAGAGTTAATGTAATTGGAAATACTACCGCAGATATTATCGCCCCAACTCTACTTATGGCAGTTCCTGCTCCAAGTGCAGTAGTTCTGTGTCTCGTTGGGAACAGTTCACTAACAAATATACCTGTGGTTTCACCTGTGCCACCCGCGTTGGCAAAGTAAAATACTGCAAACATAGGGAATAACAACAATATTGGAGGCGAACTCTTAACTATTATAGCATACATACCGAGAACAAAGAGTGCTAAACCCTGCAGAAGAAAGGTATAGGCCTGCCATTTTTTTCTTCCAAAGATATCGGCTGTAAAAACAAACGCCAGAGTTCCGACTACGCCTATTATGTAAAGCATAAGGGTAAGGGTTAATGATCCGGCGTGAGTAGAATACCCCAACTCGAGAAGCAGTACTGCTGTATATATCCCAATTCCGTAAAATATCAGGTCGTTTAAGAACCAGGATACGAATGCAAAAACGCCTCTCTTCTCATAGTTCGGGACAAGAGTGTCTCCACCTGCATCTGAACCGACTTTCGCATCATCTTTAGTTATCCCAAACCTTCTTTTAATTTCCGATATTTCCTTTGTATCATTCTTTTCAGCGGCAAATCTGGGGGTTTCTTCAACGTTTCTTCTCATAATAAGTACTATGATTGCAGGAATTGCCCCGGCGGCAAGCAGATACCTCCATGCTACATCCCCGTATGGAAGAAACAATAAGCCCAGTGCAACAGCCACAGTACCGCCAATCCACCATGACATTAAACCTGTTCCGAGGAGTTTTCCCCTGCCTTTTACAGGGGAATATTCTCCTATTATGGAAAGCGTCAGAGCATAGTCTGCCCCTATTGCTAGTCCCAAGAGTGTTCTAAAAATTATCAGTTCAGTGGCATTAGTGGATAAACCGCTTAGTATTGCGAATACTGCAAATATAAGCATATCCCACTGGAATATTACCTTTCTACCCTTTAGATCCGCCACAAATCCGAAAATAGCCCCGCCAAATAATTGGCCTACTATTGTGGCAACCCCCACAAGGGCTGAAACTGACGCCGTAAGCCCAAACAGCGGGCCAATGAATATCAGTGCCGGACCGATTACAAGTAGATCGTAACCGTCCAGAAAATATCCAGCATCTGCGAGAGCCGTTATAAAATAATGGTACCGTCTAGGTTTAAGGACGTCCATTTCTTTTAGAAACTGATCCTCAGCCATAAAACTTAGACGCTATATATACATTTAAACTTTTTCTATATATGTTATATACACTACTTAACTTCAATAACTGTTGCAGGGCGGCCATTACTCTTCCTGACGACAATGTTAAACCTGTTGTTTGAGTAAAACCATGATGACCTTCCCCTTTTGGATTCTCATGGGACTCTTTCATTTTCTTCTCGAGCACTATTCTTGCTGAACCGGTTTTTTCAGTTCTCTGGCGATACTTGCAGTTATGAAATACTCCGATCCGCGGGTCATTTCTAGCTCCCCTGTAAGTTCTGATTGTTCCTTGACAGTTTGTGCTTCACCCTTTCGGAGAGCAGGTTTGCCAGGAACGCCAACCATATAATATCGAAGGAGATCGTTCAGACAGCAAAATGCACCTCTTCCGCAATTGCCATACAGTGGATAAGAGGAACAGCCCTGAACGATCCATTTTCGGATGCATTTCCTGTGGTATTGTGGCGGGTGCTATTGTTGGTCTTTTGACCCTCCCAGCTGCAAGCCCCGATGCTTTAGCTCGGAGTAGTTGACTAAAATAACAAATATTAAGATATCGTTTTCGATATCGCAATCTCAGGATGAATTAGCAGTGATTAACATAGAGTCGGTAAGCAAATCATATTCTGCAAAAGCCAGTCCGGCCGTTGATGGTCTCGAACTGGACCTGATGGACGGTGAAATTCTAGGCCTCGTGGGGCTGAATGGAGCCGGGAAAACCACTACGATACGCATGTCTTCAGGAATTATACTGCCAACAAGAGGAAGAATAATCGTTGACGGCTATGATAATGTAAAAGAAAAGGTAAAGGCTGCGGCAGGTGTCGGGTGGATTCCGGAATTGCCTAACTTTGAGCCCAATGCGAAACCCGTCCAGTTGATGAAATACTACGCCGGATTCTACCGGCTTAATGGCATGGATATTGACAAGCGGATCAATAGTCTGTTAGAAAATGTAGGGTTATCGGATCATCTTAACAAGAAGTTGAGAGACTATTCGCAGGGGATGAAGAAAAGGTTTGCAATAGCCGAATCAATCATTGGCGATCCGCAAAATGTTCTTTTTGACGAGACCCTGAACGGACTTGATCCCGAAGGCGTCCTTTTCGTGAGAAACCTTATACTTGAAATGAAGAAACAGGGAAAGGCAATCCTCCTTTCATCTCATATACTGAGCGAGATAGAGGGTCTTGCCGATAGGGTTGCAATAATAGATCACGGGAAGCTTATAAAGATGCTTAGCAGGAATGAAATGAAGTCGCTGGGTAATGTTGTATTACACATTACGGTGGACAACTACAATGACGATTGCAAAAAATTACTTGAACAATACGGGAACGTCGAAATTTCCGGCGATGAAATAATGATTAGAAACCTGACAGTAGAAGGTAACCAAATCGCAAATATATCGGAAGGTCTCATAAAATCAGGTTTTAGACTGCGAAAATTCGATCCAGTAGGGGAAAGTCTTGAAGAATTCTTCTTCAAACTGATCGGTGATAAACAGTGAAGCCAATAATTTATGAAATAAAGAGGACACTGACCAGCAAATTCGTCATAATCCTGATTATAGCCATAGTTGGGCTTTCGTCGCTCCTGTCCTACGAATCTGCTGCAACCTTCAATTCACCATCTTCAGCATTTGCAAAACCCAACCTGAACTATGGGTACTACATTGAAGGCTCAAATATCACCATGGTAGGCTTTGCCCACAATGCTTATGGTGAGCCGACCAGCGGAGTAATTGCGCATTTTGAATACAATGGTTCGTTTTACTCAGTACGCAGCAATTCAATGGGATTCGCCAATGAAACGTTCCATATAAACGCCAGCAAACAGTTCAATGTCGGGATCAATTACACGTATTCAACGTTCAGGAGCCAAAAAACGACTGGTCAAGTAGAATACCCAATCAATTTGTCCCAGAAATTTTCTGGCATTGACCTCATACCGGGAACCGTTAACCCAGCAAACTCAAGCAGCTTTGGGTTCCAGATGCTGTATGTGGGTGACAATGGGTCTCCGGCGCCACATCTGGAAGTCTATGTTTCAAACTATTCGCTCGGGGAATCATCGCAATTACTTGCGGCAAACCACTCGTTTGAGTTCAATTCATCAGGTTTCATAGTAAAAACATTCTTTCCGGCTGTGACCTATGCAGATCGAAATAACACGTATGCGGTGGAGGTTAAGAATGCGAGCGGTGTATCCGAGGTGATATCAACCAATCCAAAATCTCCGTATATTGGCGTAATAGGGCCATTGACCGATTATACGCCAATGACCCAGATCGCACTGCAGGACCTCGTATTTTCAGGAACATCGCAAATATTGGGATTCTTGATACCCATACTTGCAATTTTTGCAGGATACCTGACGTATGGCAGGGACAGGACGAGCGGCGTGCTTGAATCCGTGCTGAAGAGACCTGTAACCAGGGGTGAGCTTATCTCGTCAAGATTCGCATCCAACGCGATCGCCATAATAATTGCCGTCGGGCTGTCAATGATCTTCTCCGACCTGATAATACATCATTACTTTGGGATGTACCTTTCCACGTTTTTCAATCTATATTTCATTTGGACATACGTTGTGGAGGGCATTGCATTCCTGGCCATAGTATATCTGTTCTCGCATGTCGTGAAATCACAGGGTGCATTGCTTGGAGGATCGATCGGAGTGTTTGTAGTATTTGACCTGTTCTGGTCAATCATACCCGTGGCCATACTCTCTGCCCTCAACATCTCATCAACCACATCTTCGTATATCATTGCGAACATCGCATTCGACTATTCAAGTCCCGCAGGATACTCCAGCCTGGTTCAGGCCATGTTTACGGACAAATTTGGTCTTTTTGGCGCCGAGACAATAAATCCAACCGCATATGGAATCATAAGCCCCATACTGATAGTTGCCGGTTTGTTATGGATGATTGTCCCGTTCAGCCTTGCATACGTGCTTGCAAAATACAGGGACTAATATTGTGTATGTTTGAAAGAGGTTCACGGGGGCGTAGTCATTCTCCCCAGTGGCTGTTGTTAAGTTATGCGGTATGATGCTTTCAGAACGAAAGCACCACGTACCCATTATTAACATAATGTGAAATCTGTTCTCCAGCAGGAAGCAAAACTACGCCGAGTTTCTTCAGCTGTTCTTCCACATTATACATTTTAGCGATCCCTATGCAGGCGGAATCCACGGCATTTGCCTTGATCAATTTATCAAAATGATCCTTGATCTGGCCCTCGAGTTTGGTTATGTACCCTTCGCTTGCACCGTAGAACAACACCTTAACGTCATCATACCTGCTTTTCTCAACGGCCCTGGAAGCCGTGGCGATTCCAAGATCAGCTTTATCCTTGTCCTTCTCTCCGCTTATTATGAGAAACAATACTTTTGCCATCAGGACAACATTGTAAGACTTGTATTAACGATTACGGCATGGATTCGGCGATCTGAGATCATAAGGCAGCTGTGAATGGACAGA
The DNA here is from genome assembly GCA_023484805.1 of Thermoplasmatota archaeon. Lineage (GTDB taxonomy): Archaea > Thermoplasmatota > Thermoplasmata > Thermoplasmatales > Thermoplasmataceae > B-DKE. The sequence goes on from JAMDAM010000010.1 coordinate 6,871, forward strand.
AAGACGGTGCGGAAGTACGCAAGGAGCGACGGCATACTGGTCGCAAAGAAGCGTACAGGAAAGGTATTGAAGCTCGATCCATATAAGGACAAGCTCATGGAGCTGGTGGACAGGTATGACCTGTTCACAGTCAGGATACTGGAGGAGATCCGCAAACTGGGATACGACGGAGGAAGGACAGCACTGGCTCCATTCAAGTAGCATATGAATCCTGCTCTGATGAATTTTATATGAACTATTCGTATTTCTTTATCATTAAAAAATCGCTTCCATCGATACCCTTAACCGTGAACCCGTTTTTGTAGTAAAACGAAATACCCACGTGATTTTGACTGTGCACATATAAGGTGCATTCTGAAACAACTTTTTCTTTCATAATTTTTTCGGCCTCTGACAGAAGATCTCTTCCTATTTTCCTGTGCGTATATTCCGGTTTAAGATATAGGCGAAGCAGTTCAGCGTTGTCTTCCTTTATCTTTACCTCAATAAATCCAGCCAGCTTCAAATCGACAAATGCTCCAAGAAACAGTAAATCTGGTTCAGACCACGATCTTGTAATTTCGTTCAGTAGTTTTTCCTTGGAATATTTCTCCCTTATCCAGTTCTCGATATACTCGTCGCTGTATATGCCTTCGTATGTCCACTTCCATGATTCCCTAGCTACTTCAATAAGTGCTTCCACGTTTTCAACAGACAGTTTCCTGATTTCCACGGACACCGGTAATTGATTCGCTCCGAATATTTATGAATTTTTTATGCACTCTTTGAATGTAGGAGTTTTTGGTATTGAAAAGCTACTTACGGCACTCTCTTTACAGATCCAAGCTGAATATACACGGGTTCGAGTACATAGAAGCACGTGATTAGTAAGTCAATTATGGAAAAACTGTAAAATATGGCATCTTGATGACCTAACTTCGCCCTGTTATATCACTACATATTTTGAAAAAGTGGCCTTAATCAGTGTCGGCAATTAAATTACGGTGCAAATTATGTAGTGATATTAGCATTACATTTTCTACTCATTGAATCTGTAAGAAAACAAGGCAAATGGCTGAAGGTCATAAGTTTGTAGTGATAAAAGGGGGCGAAAATAGGTTGATGATACGCATAATCAAATTATTATATTTAAGCAGCCTAAGGCATTATTATGTCTATAGAAGATAAATTGGTGTCTGCCATTGAAGGTTCACGGAAAGTATCGCAGGATGGGGCCCTCGTAACATACGATCTTACTACCGGGATAGATTTTTCAAACCCTAAAAAAGCGGCAGAGGCACTCGCAAAGGTTTTCTTTGAAAGCGACGCAAAGAGCTGGTTCAAGGTATCCGAGGACCGTGTGGATTTTGATCCCAACTACAAGGTCCGCATCGTTCTAGCCGAGAACCACAACAAGAAACTTGAAGAAACTGTCGAGGATTTCCTTAAGGACCTTCAGAAGGATGAGATTTCTCCAATTTACTCCAAGCAGATAAGAGACAATGCTGATAAAGCCACGAAATTGCAGACCGCTATTGCTGCTGGCACAATAAAATCCCTATTGTTCGGGCATTCTGAGGAAACCGTATTCAAGCAGTTCTTCAGGGATGATCTTTTCGTAGACCTCCTGGATAAGGTCGAAATCAGGTCTCTTAACAATGATGACTTGATGGCTTGGAAAAAATTGCCTCTTTAGTTAAAGCCAAAAGAACGGAACACCATTTCCAATACGGACATGAAGACTGGGATGTATTCTTCATCAATACTCTTTCGTTCTTCAAATTTTTAGAACTCTGGAAACCGGCTGCACGCAGATAATATTAACTGATGAACCGGGTTGAACTGAACAGGTGATGGAAAAATCAGTGAATTTCGCTGTTCTGATACCCTGGTAAAAGAATGCAGACGGCAAGGTCATTGGAAGATATTTATGGTTAGGTCAGAGAGTTTTACTTGGCATTTATCAGGCGGATGCCATAACCGATGAATTCAGGATAGAAGTCAAAAAGCACATGTCAAATGAGAATAGTACTGTTGGGGATGTATGGCGTGAGAAGTGAGGAAACGCTTCATTATGGATAGAGGAAAGATGCCATCATGTAAGCGTGCGGTCCCTCTGCTGCTGATCCTCGGCTCTCTGGTCGTATGGATACGTTACATCCATCCTGCTGGTGTTGTTTATCTCACTCATCTGCTCCTCTGTAAGTTTCCAGCCGACAGACCCTAGGTTATCTTCGAGTTGTTTGACGTTCCTGGCCCCTATGATCGGCGCCGTCACAGCGGGATTTGAAATAACCCAGTTAAGTGCAACCTGTGCCATGGTCTTTCCAGTTTCTCCCGAAATTCTGGAGAGTAATGAAAGAATTCTTGATGTTCTTTCATTTTCTAAACCCCTGTAATATTCAGGCGTACTGGAATCCCCGATTCGCGTTCCCTTTATGGCTCTGGATATCCCGTCTGCATACTTGCCTGTCAGTACACCACCGGCAAGGGGGCTCCACGGCATCACAGCAATGTTCTCCGCCAGAGCCATTGGGAGTATCTCGAACTCCGTTGCCCTGACGATGACGTTGTAGTGAGGCTGGATACTTACAGGCTCGTGCCACCCTCTGCTCCTGCAGAGCTGCAGAGCCTTCTCAAATTGCCAGGCCCTGTAGTTGCTCACTCCGATATACCTGATCAGCCCTTCCTCCACAAGCGAGTTCAGGGTTCCGAAAGTTTCCTCTAAAGGAGTCAGCGGATCCCACGCATGTACCTGAAGGATGTCAATGTAGTCAGTAGAAAGCCTCTTCAGGCTTGCATTTACGGCTGAAATGAGATGCTTCCTCGACAGGCCGACGCCATTTGGATGTTTTTCGGTCCGGAACCTTGCCTTGGTTGCAATCACTACGCTCTCCCTGTCTCTTCCCTTGAGCCACCTGCCGATTATCTCCTCTGATCTCCCTTCAGAGTACACATCCGCGGTGTCAATGAAAATTCCCCCATTCCCGGTGAACCTGTCAAGAATTTCATGGCTGGTGCCTTCATCGGCCTGCCAGCCGAAGGTCATGGTTCCCAGACAAAGCTCGCTCACCAGAAGTCCAGTTTTTCCGAATTTCTTGACTTGCATGCTTTAATAGGTCATTTAAAGATAAAAAATTTTATGAAAGCATCGGAAAAAATGTTTCAAATGGTGTAATGACCAACTCAATAATCCAGACTATCTGATATACAATATTTCAAGATAATATTAATAGGTTTAGCAAAATATAAATAAAGTCAATCGTTAATTAATTGGTGTTTCCTTGTTTTCCAAACGTGATATTTCAAGAGAAGTGGAGTCGTTTTATTCATTCCCGAGTGCCGTGAATGAAGTTGAATACTGCTCTGGCACTGCATGTTTCGTTGCACGTGAACTTGATCCGAAGAGATTTTCAATGGCGACCAAGCAGCAAAGCAGGACTTACTGCCTTGGGAAGTGCTACGAGGCTCCCTCCTCCTCTGAAGGAAAGTCGATACCTCGAATCGAGGCCAGAACAGGCACTCCCATAGTGCTCGACAACATTTCCAGTGGGCCGGTCACCTCGTTGGGCATGTACAGGAAGAGGAATGGATTCAAGGCGCTGCAGAAAGCCCTGGAGATGAAGCCTGCGGAGGTCGTGGACGAGATTGACAGATCCCAGCTGCGAGGTCGTGGAGGGGCAGGTTTTCCCACGGGAAAAAAATGGGCTTCGGTGCTGTCGCAGGATTCCAGTGAAAAGTACATAGTTGTCAATGCAGACGAGGGAGACCCTGGGGCTTACATAGATCGCATGATAATGGAAATGGATCCGTTCAAGCTGCTTGAAGGTGGCATGATTGCAGGATACGCTACCGGGGCAAAAAATGGCTATATCTACATCAGGAGGGAATATCCGAAGGCCATAGAATCGATCTCCGGTGCGATTAAAGAGATGCAGGAGGCAGGATATCTCGGCTCTGGAATTATGGGTTCGGAATTTTCATTCAGCTTCAGGGTTGTCCCGGGAAGGGGAAGCTACGTCTGCGGGGAGGAAACGTCCCTTCTCAGGTCCATAGAGGGCAGGCGCCCGGAGGTGGGACTGCGACCGCCATACCCAACAGAGAAAGGCCTGTTCGGCAAGCCGACGGTTGTCAACAACGTTGAAACCCTGGCAAATGTTCCATGGATCATCAATCACGGAGCAGCAAGGTTTTCCGAGATCGGGTTTTCAAAGAGCAGGGGGACCAAGGCCATCTCACTAAACTCACTCTTTCGCAATCCTGGACTTTATGAGGTTGAAATGGGCACAACCCTCGAGGAAATTGTCATCGGGATCGGAGGCGGGTTGAGGTCTGGGAAACTGAAGGGGATAATTGTTGGTGGCCCCATAGCAGGGATCATACATCCGTCAAAGTTCGCTACCAGAATGGGATACGAGGAGATGAAGGCAGCCGGAGGAGAACTTGGGCACGGAGGCATAGTGGCATTTGACGAGAGTACCTCAATCAGGGATCTGATTGCGCACGTATCCTCATTCGTGGCTTATGAATCCTGCGGGAAATGCACACCATGCAGATTGGGCAGCAGAGCCGTCGAGAACATTTTCTCCGGTAGCAACAAGGGAAAGCAGTGGACAAGGAACGATTACGAAATCCTTTCTGACACGCTTCTTGAAACAAGCCTCTGCGGCCTTGGCGGCGGGCTTGGGGAGTTCCTGAAGAGCGCTTCCATGAATTATCCCAAGGAGGTGGATGCATGTTTCGCGTAACAATAGATGGTATCGAGGGAAAATTCGAGGAACAGGAAACAGTCCTTCAGGCCGCAAGGCATTTGGGCATACAGATACCCACTCTGTGCCACGACAACAGGCTTGAGGAGTATGGGGGATGCAGGTTATGCATAGTCAGAATCAACGGGCGATCAAGGCCTGAAACGTCATGCACTGCTAAAATACAGGACGGAATGAGAGTCGAAACATCGCCCGATGATATTGAAGAAGAGCGGAAAACCCTCTTGAGACTGATGACTCGGAATGGGGAAATGGATCTCAGTGGACTTGACAGGAGGAAGGAGTTCTATCATCATCTGGAACGTTATGGACTGCTTCCGGCAGATCTGCCGGATGCAGGCAGTAAGAGTGCAAAACGTTGGGAGGATCATCCGTTCATTCGCGTTGACATGGACAAATGCATAGACTGCTACAGGTGTGTGAGGATATGCGAGGAGTTGCAGGGGCAGTTCGTCTGGCAGCGGTGGAACAGGGGAGACAGGGTTGTGCTGCTCGCAGATGGCAGGGAGAGCCTGAAGGAAAGCGCATGCGTCAGCTGCGGAGCTTGCGCGGACACATGCCCTACCGGTGCAATTGAAGATCTGTCTATAGAGGAGGAAGGATACCCGGACCAGTATACCAGAAGCGTATGCCCGTACTGTGGTACAGGTTGTGAGATAAGCATAGGCACGCGGAATGGAAAAATAGTAGAGATCCTGCCGGTACAGGATTCCCCGGTTAGTAAGGGACACCTGTGCGTCAAGGGGAGATACTCATTTGGTTTTGCAAATTCCCCTGACAGGATAACGGACCCCATGATCAGGGTTGATGGAGAATGGAAGAAGACATCATGGGAGGAGGCTATACGGGTTGTTGGCGACAATTTCAGCAATATACTGTCCAGATACGGTCCCGATTCCATAGGTGTATTGGGTTCATCCCGTGCAACAAACGAAGAAAATTATCTTGCACAGAAATTTGCGAGGGTTGTGATAGGCACAAATAACGTTGACGGCTGCGCTAGGGTGTGCCATGCCCCAACTGCTGCCGGAATGGGATACACACTCGGAACCGGGGCGGCAACTAATTCGTTCGACGACATCGAAAAGACGCATACCATGATGCTAATAGGCGTCAACCCGACGGAGAATCATCCCATTGTAGGTGCAAGGATAAAGGAACGGACACTGAAGGGAGCAAACCTCATTGTTATAGATCCAAGAAGGACAGAACTCGCATCCCTTGCGAGAATACACCTGCAGATCAGGCCGGGAACAAACATCCCGTTGCTCAATGCACTGGCCAACGTGATTGTCACTGAGGACCTTGTCGATCACCGCTTCCTTGATGAGAGGATAAACAATTTCGATGCATTCAGGGAATCCCTGCGTGAATGGTCACCGGAAAGGGCTGCCGGGATATGTGGAGTGGATGCTTCCAGGATCAGGGAAGCGGCAAGGCTGTATGCAACCAGCGGGCCTGCAATGCTCTTCCACGGGCTTGGGGTGACTGAACATTCGCAGGGCACGGATGGCGTCATGGCTGTGGTAAACCTCGCACTGCTAACGGGCAACATAGGAAAGGAAGGTTCGGGGGTGAATCCTCTGAGGGGGCAGAACAACGTCCAGGGTTCGGCTCATATGGGCTGCGAGCCATCCAAGCTCACAGGATATGTCCCGATCGAAATGGGTAGGCAGAAATTTGAGGAAGTCTGGAAGAGAAAAATTCCCACTAAGAAGGGACTGGATGAGATGCAGATGATTGATTCCGCTGCAACCGGGGACCTGAAGGCTCTGTGGATACAGGGCTGGGATGTATACCTTACAAATCCGGACATGAAGCACACGGAAAAGGCATTCAACTCACTGGAATTCATGGTGATCCAGGATTTCTTCCTCAATGAGACGGCCAGGAAATTCGGATCGGTTTTCCTGCCAGCGGTTACGTCCTACGAGAAGGACGGGACCTTCATGAATTCTGAGAGAAGGGTGCAGAGGGTCAGAAAGGCCATGGATCCACTGGAAAACTCGAAGGCAGACTGGGAGATAATTGATCTGGTGGCCAAATACATGGGATTCGGGAAGGACTTTGCCTTCAATACGCCGGAGGACGTATGGAACGAGATAAGGGAACTCTGGGATGGGGGACACGGAATTACATACCAGAGGCTGGAAAATGGAGGCATACAGTGGCCATGCCCATCAGAAGACCATCCGGGCACAAGAATACTGCATACGGATAAGTTCACCCTCGGGAAGAAAACATCACTGGTCGAGACAAAGTACCTGCCGACCTCAGAGGTAACAACTGCAGATTTCCCCATCCTGCTTTCAACAGGCAGATCCCTGTTCCAGTTCAATGCGGCAACAATGACAAACAGGTCAGGCAACAGGGCGTTCCATGATACGGATTATGTGTACATTTCCCGCGCTGATGCAGAGAAAATGAATCTTAGAACCGGAGAAAAAGTGAAGCTTGTCAGCAGGTACGGCGAAGCAGTGACAAGGTTTTCAGTGGATTATGACCTGAAAGACGGCACTGCATTTGCAACTTTCAACGATCCTGAGGTCGGACTCAACCAGATCACAGGTCCGCAAAGGGATGCAAAACAGAACACGCCTGAATACAAGGTGACAGCTATCCGTATAGAGAAAACATGAAATAGGGGATACCCAGTGTGGGTGTCTAAGGCCTGCTGCTTCGGGATCAAATGCCCGGATCAATATGGCAGTTCCCATAGTTAACTTCCTCTTTGCCAAATAGTTCCTTTCAAAGAAAATCTCTCAGGTTAAATGGGCAAAATCGTAGTTGCCGAATAATGTTCGAGGGCTCAGTACTCTGGGAAAAATCATCAATATGCAATTAAAAAGATAAAAAAAAATTAAATTTTTAATGTTATCAGCAATAAAAATAAAAAAATGGTATAACTTCCCCTTAACTGAGGAAATCATCCACGAGTGGCGCCAGATCGCTTGGTTGATATCCGCTGTATGTTATTGGATGAGCGTCGTATCCGGAGGTTATGAGACCAAAGTTGTTATATGCTCCAGTGCCAGGCACGTAATTCCACCAGAAATTGCCATTCCAGTGGTCCTTATAGTGCACTGTCAGCCCGGAATATATGCTGTAGCTAGGGCTTATTGCTGTGTTGTATACCGTGAAATTATTTCCGGATACCACGTTACCGCTGCTGTACATTGTCAATGCGACCGGCCCATAGGGTGATGTGCCAAACGTGGTCAAGACACTAATCACTGCATAATTTGTTGAGTTTAGCTGTGAGGACTGGATAAACTGGTTTCCATAAACATTGTTGTTACCCATTTCACTGTGTGTGTTGTATATCATCATGGAACTGTCCAGTGTTGTGAACTGGTTGTCAGTCACGGCGTTGTTCTGTGAATTCCAGAGGAGAAGGTTAGCAACCGGGAACTCTGTCTGCTCAAAAGAGAACCATCCAGTGATCTGATTTCCAATGACCTGTGCATTGGAAGTTTGATATAGCACTATGCCGAGGTTGTTGGTGGACGGCAGCCTGAAAAACGACGAAACAGAATAGGCCACTGCGTTATTGGCGTAATTCACCGTGAACGAGGGCTCCGCAGTTACCAGAGTATAGGCGCTGATGTCATGCAGCAACAAACCGGAAAATGCAGGAAATGCATAATCATTTAGCTCTCCAAAGAGAGGATTAACATATCCAGAGGCAGGAGCATTGTTGTAGATGACGTATGGGCTATTCTGCTGTCCATCTCCATAGCTTGAGATGTACTGGAGCTGGGAATTATCCATCGCATATAACGGTGTATAAACTCCGAGCGTCGTATTATTTGAGAGTGTCAGATGCCCATTGTATCCAGGGTATAGTTGCGATATATGCGGATTGTAGTTGCTGAGCATCACATCAGAAGCCATCGTCCCGAATGGTACGGTGAAAGAGTACATTCCTGAGTTCGACAGAGGGACCCATGCCGAGTTGTTTTGGCTGAAAGAAGTCCCCGGAGATACAAACATGAAAGCATTCGGTGGGTTTATTACTCCGCTGAATGAGGACATGCTCTTTACTTGGGAAACACCCCACATTGGGTAAACAAAGGATGGGCCAGGAGTTAGCATTGCCACATCATTGCTGGTCCATGACACTGCAACTCCCTGCGAGGTTTCTCCCGTTTCAGATCCAACGTCATACGTGTCAGGGAAGTTTGCATATGTTGTGCCACTAAGGTATTTCAGCTGCAAGCTGGCACTTATGTTAAGGATATTTGCCGTGCTCCCCCCACCAGGTCCTCCTATCATTATCTCTGCGTCATAGGGAATGAAGCCGGTAGGAGTGAGAGTGTTACCGCTAATGAGGTATTGTGGCTGAGGCGCAGTGTAAGATGGGTTCGAGGCAGGTATGGAGTTAAATACAATTTCGTCGTAGCTTCCCGAATAGTAGTTGCCAGATGTCTCAAGAGAGTAATTGTAGAACACCGTTGATCTGCCGTTTATAACTGAGGTATTAAGATAAAGGTTCAGGGTAAACGGATATGTTACCTGGAATATGGGCCCAAGTGCATAGTAGTAATAGGGAAAGACCGGAGTGCCATCATATGAATATAACGAATTAGGGGTCAGATTGAAAGTTGGGCTTGAAAAATTCCAGAGGTTGTCCAGCAATTGCAGGGTATGCGTTCTTGCAGAATAGAACACGACATTCTGTGTCCAGAATGAATAGTTGCTCACGCCGAAGAGTGCCACATTATCCAGGACGGCGTTAAGCTGGAACGTCACGCTGTTTGGTCCGTCGTCAAGCGCAGAAAAATCCTTGAGGTTACTTATATTCAATGTGGCCATTACGCTGTTAAACTCTAGGTTATAAGCAGTCAGTTTGCCTCCATGTCCAACGGGAGCCACGCCATAGGCCCCGATGCCCATAGGAGCTGGAGCTGATGTGTACGAAGGTGTAATAACACCGCCACTTTTGTCTACTTTTGGATTGAAGTTCGGCAGATATACATATTTGGCCGGTATTCCCTTCTCTGTCAGTGCATTCATCACCTGTGCCGCTTTGCCTGTCAAGGTCGGGTTTGCATTCTGTTTTGCCGTGAGGCTGCTCGGGGTATTTGCCTGATTTGGGGAACTGTTGTTGGCAACAACACCACTGATCAGTGCCATGGACGACATCACCATTGCAAACGCAACGAAAATCACTATAGCCAGTACAAATTTACGTCTCAACATGTGTATTCAAGAAAATATACGACATACACATATATGAGCATTTTTCTCTACATAAAGTGACAGTTGCTGAAAATTCAATTTCATGGATTTTCACGGCAAGGGGATGTATCATTGAGAATAAAATGCGGGAAATGGGGAGCCTAAAAAAGCAATTATCCTCGCATCAAGCGGTTGGAAATAGATCCATAATTTCTCCCCCATACACTCTTCGTAACTCAAGCTGGCAAATCTAAATATCCAACAACTTCTTATCTTTCAACATGCAAGGTCGCCCCAGGGTCAAGTCGCTGGTTGTATCCGTAGCTCTCATCACCGTTGTTCTTGTGGTAACGGCAGTACCTATTGGTGGGCTTCCCCCACTATCGCAGCTGCTGAATCCATCATCGGGCGTATGGGATCCCCACATTCCGTCCTATGCCACAGGCGTGCAATACCTGAACGTTACTGTCAATGGATCGACATCTGCAATCGTAGTCTACAGGGAATCTGACGGTTTTATAGGGATAGATTCAAACACCACGTGGGGCATGTATTATGAGCAGGGATATCTCGAGGCACAGTACCGCCTTGAGGAGATGGATTTCCTTAAGAGAACAGCACTGGGCACACTATCGCAGGTAGTTGGGCCATCCGTATTGTCATCCGACATATTCTACAGGACACTGGAGGATTACCAGCTAGCTGCCGAGGAGAGGGCAGGCTTATCGGCAACGAACCAGACTTACCAGGCAATGCACAACTTTGCCTTGGGCATCAACGCATACATCAGTTCCCTAACTCCGGCAACCCTTCCAATACTCTTCAAGCTGCTTGACTACACCCCTCATGACTGGAATGTCACGGACGTGCTTGCGGTGCAGCAGCTATTCATCTGGCAGAACAGCGCCGGTGGAATGGATCCGCTCTATTTCAACTACGCGCTCCAGAAAATGCCGGAAAGCGTGATCCAGGGGCTTTACCCGTCCTACCCGGCTGGAATTCAGAATCCAATAGTACCAAATTCCCTAAATCCATCCATCTACAATGAAACCGGGGATATGCAGAACCTGACCCTTTACTCACCGTCATACAACTACACCGGAGTATCGTCCACTGGGCTGGCCCAGAGCGATGCCCTCGCCATCAGGGCATATTCGCAGGTAAATGCAGAAGACTCATATGCTTTTGAAAAGTACCTCGGTTCCAACGGTTCCCTCAACATGCAGTATGCAACCTTCAGGGATTTCGGCAGCAATGACTGGGCCGTCAATGGAGTGAAGACAGACAATTCCTCGGCACTGCTGGCCAATGATCCCCACCTGACCACATCCGTCCCCTCCATCTGGATTGGATTCCAGCTGGTTTCTCCGGGAGAGAATGCCGTCGGAGTAATATTTCCAGGCTTTCCGGGAATAATCCTCGGGCACAATACCAACGTTTCGTGGGGGGCGACAAACGGCCAGGTTCAGGAGACTTACTTTTATGCTGAAACGGTCAGCAGTGCGCATCCCTACATGTATTACATGAACGGCACATGGAACAGGTTCCAGTTAGTCAATGAGTCCATCCCGGTGAAAGGGGAGGCGAACTACAGGCTAACTGTTGAACGGGCAGCCAATGGCGTTGTAATCCAGAATGGCAGCTCACCCATTGCAATGGACTGGACGGGCCTTTATCCGTCCTATGAGATCTCTGCTGTGTTGCTGAATGATCGCGCAAATACCGTTAACGAATTCAGGCAGAACCTGGTAGCATATTTCAAGGTAGCCATACAGAACTGGGCTGTGGCAGATTCTGGCGGTAATATAGGGATATTCCCGTATGGAAATTACCCTGTAGTCAATGCTGGAAATCCAAGAGGCATACTGCCCGGGACTGGCCAGTATAACTGGATGGGTTTCATCCCGATTGGCAAGCTCCCCTATCTGTATGATCCGGTAAGGGGTTACGTCTTCTCCGCAAACCAGATAACAGTATCACGGAATTACCCGTATTACATCGGCTGGGATTACGAGTCAGGATACAGGGCCGATGAAATACATTACCTGCTGAACTCAACCTATGGGTTCAACACATCGAAAATGGAAAGCGTTCAGCTCTCTGTGCACGATTTCACCTCCAACATACTGATCAAGCCACTTCTCTCGTCTCTTGAATATGGCGGTATGGCAGGAACGGCTGGATATGCTAACCTTTCGGCATGGGACGGGAACATGACCGTAAACTCCGTGGCTGCTACCATATACTACTTCTGGCTTTCCAACTTCGTGAATGACACCTTCAGGCCATACCTGCAATATTATAACATCACTCCATCGGAAGGGCTCAACCAGACATCGTTCTTCCTCGGATCCGATGCCATCTATCACGGACCGCTGATCGAGGACATAATCAACTGGACACTAACCAATCCGTCTATCCACTGGTTCAATAACACTCTTACGGGCAAGGCAAGGAACGAGACAGATGTCATGCTTCTTGCATACAACCAGACAATGGCTTACCTTGACTCGGTGTACGGTTCCATATCGGGCAGGTGGGATTGGGGTAATGTTCACCAGCGCGTGCTGTCCAGCTTCTTCGGGGTATCATCGATGAATACCGAACAGCTTCCGGCAGCCGGAGACGGAAACACGGTGAATGCTGCCTACGGTCTTGTGTCAGATTTCGGGCCGTCCTGGAGAATGGTGGTCAATATGAGCCATCCGCAGAGCGCCGTCGGCATATACCCCGGAGGGATATCTGAAAATCCCCTGAGCAGCTATTATTCCAACACGTTCGCAGCATGGAACGACGGAACTTATTTCAGGCTGATTCCGGAAACCGCCCCTGCAGAATTCTACGCTGGATACGGAGGGGTGGCCTAGATGAGATACGGTATTTCCATGGCGTTCCTCGCCAGCCTTCTGCTATCATTTGCCCTTTCTTTCACGAATTACTGGTACCTGATATTCATTCCTGAAATTATAGTGGGACTGTTCTTCGTGGCGCTGATCAGGCATGCTCTACTGGTGGGCATGGGGGCTGCTCTTGGTACTGCACTGCAGATCCTGTCCTATGAGGGTTCTTTCAGGCTGTCAGAGTCAGCGCTGGTAGCTGGTGTTGCTGGAATTCCGGGCGGATCAGCCATCTTCCTTGTCTTCACCCTGATAATCGTGTTCGTCATAGCTTCTCTCGGAACCGTTATAGGTATGTCATTGAACCCAGTGATCAAAAAAAGGGAGAAAAATAATAACCCTGGTTAGAGCGGAAGGCTCATACCAAGGGCAAATGTGGTTACTGCTGCAAACATCAGGTACATCAGCCATGTGCCCGTGACGAGGTGCCAGAAACCCTTTATCCTTGTCCACTGGGCAGATTTCAACAGGCTGGCCGGTATGTCAGATATATAAACGAACGCAAGCAGTACAAACAGTACAGCTACCGGGATGTCCGACGCCTTGAAGAAGACAAAGGCACCGGTAATGGAAATCTACAGGAATGCCACTGCCATGTATCCGTCCACGGTTGTGTCTCCACCGTAGTAGCGGTTTATTCCCAGCGCAAACCAGTGTACGCCGTAAGCCGTGAAGGCAGTCGCGGCCATGTAAAGAACCGGGCTGGCCTGGAATGCGTTGAACACCGTGAGTCCAAGGAAGAGATATGTACCTGTTAGGAATTGCATGAATCCTGGCATCCATATGCCCCATTGTCCCAGGACTTTGCTGACCTTTTCCGTCGTTTCCTTCGGTATCCTGAAGAACTCCCAGCCTCCATAAACAAAGTATCCAGTACCGAGGCCGAAGAATCCTATTGCCAGTGGTGGTAAAGCTCCAGTCATATCGATCAAAAATTATAACCACACAATATATAATAATGTATCCATGGCTCTACCGAAAACAGATATTGAGGAATAATGAAGACTGGGATCAGGCTGGATGCTGGGCTATCCTTTCTGGATGGGCATAAACGTTGAACCTGTCTTTCCTCACAAAGCATGCCAGGGTGATGCCGAAAGTTTCTGCAACATCAATCGCAAGGCTGGAAGGTGCAGAAATGGATGACACAATGGGGAAGCCGGCCATGGCAGCTTTCTGAAGTATTTCAAAGCCACCCCTGCCGCTGATCTGGAGCATGAAAGGCCCTTTGTCAAGCAAGTTGCGTGAAAAAAGATATCCGATGCACTTATCGACGGCGTTATGCCTTCCGACATCCTCCATTGTCACAATATGGCTACCCTTTATGTCAAATATCCCGGCCGCATGTATTCCTCCGGTAATCTCAAAGAGGTCCTGGCTTTCCATCATTTTTTCAGGCAGCGAGAGTATTATGCTTGCGTCCACAGCAGCTGATCCTCTGACTATTCCCTTCCCACGGATGAAAATTTCGTTGATGCTGCTCTTCCCGCAGACTCCGCAGCTAGAGCTCATGAAGAAATTCCTGCTGTTAAGTTTAACCAAGGGCAATCCATCACTAAGGGTTACTGTGACAGCGTTGCTGCCACGACTGCATTCGACGTGATCGACATCTTTCGGCGACTTGATGAAACCCTCCGTCAGGAGGAAACCGAGAGCAAGTTCCCTGTCGTTCACAGGCGTCCTCATGGTTACCGCGATGCTCTGGGTTATTCCATCCTGGAGGATGCGTATCTCCAGAGGTTCTTCAGTCACGACTGAGTCTGAATCTTCTGTGCAGGAGCCCTGGCGCGAGAATCGTGACACTCTGGTCAGGATGTATCCATGGATGTCATCAGTCCTGATCATGTTTGTGATCCCCAGTCTTCCTTGTGAAACCCTTCATTGTGCCTATGAGTATCCGCATTCCAGAACTTACGTCAGGGTCCTTGATCAATGAGTTAAGTGAAAGAAGACCCATGGGCTTTCCCGGATGCTCCCGGTTCCCCTTGGTCATTTCGTCAGCTGCGTTCTCCATGAAGCTACTGACCATTTCTGGTGGAAGCCTTGAAAGAAGAGTGTATACTGCGGATACGTTTCTGATGAAATTCTCCATACGTCCGTCTGAAAGCTCCTCTGTTATTGTAGACAGGGCATCCTGGTAATTCTCAAGCAACGACGAAGCTATTGAAAGTATCCCGCTGTCACTAAGCGCCTTCACGACCTGCATCAGTTCAATCATGGATCTGCCGTACTTTCCTGACATGAATTCCATTGCATCTGAGCTGGTTACCGTGCTTTTCTCTTCTTCAATCACCCTGGAAATCGATTCCGACATCTCAGTTCCCCCCATCGCTGACCATTGGCTGGTAGTCTTTTCTCTTCCACTTCTCCTCTATCTTTACGCCAACCTGCGGCCTGGGATGCCCATACCTGGGATTGGTAATTGGCAGAGGTATGTGCGGCTTTACTCCGGCAATCTTCTCCATCTTAACCGGCAGTTCCTTGTATGCGGGCGTGTGGGCGGTGGGATCCATCAGCCTGCTTGTGAGAATATTTATGCCCTCCTCACCCGGGTCGTTCATGGGCATGTACATCTCCCTCCCTGTTACACGTTCAGTCACGAGTACCCTGGTTTTAAGGTGCCCCCATCTCGACGTGAGCCTCACCTCATCGCCGTTCTCTATCAGCCTTTCCTTAGCGAGTTCAGGTGAAATCTCTACGAAGGTGTTCGGCACTTTCTCCCTGATTCCCGGGCTCCTGTATGTTTCATTTCCCTCATGAAAATGCTCCAGCAGCCTCCCATTGTTAAGATGCAGGTCATACTCGCTGTCCACGACAAGCGGTGGGTGGTATTCCAGCGGATAGAATCTCGCCTTGCCGTCTGGGAAGTGGAACTCGCTCTCATAAAGGAGCGGAGCATCCCTGCCATCCTGGTCCACAGGCCACTGCTGGCTTGAAAACCCTACCAGTTTGTCGTAAGACACTCCCGCAAAAATCGGCGAAAGTCTTGCGGCCTCCTGCATTATCTCGGAGGGGTGCCTGTAATTCCAGTCGTAGCCCAACTGCTTCGCAACCATCTGTATTATCTCCCAGTCAGCCTTTGCATTCCCGACTGGATCCATAACCTTGTATATCCTCTGGATGCGCCTCTCCGTGTTTGTAAACGTGCCCTCTTTCTCGAGGCTTACCGCTGCTGGAAGCACAATATCGGCGTGCTTTGCGGTTTCGGAGAGGAATGCATCCTGAACCACAAGGAAATCAAGCTTGTCCAGCATTTCCCTTATGTAGTTCGTAGAAGACCCGGTTGTGACAAGCTCCTCCCCGATAATGTACATGCTCCTGATCTTCCCGTTGGCAATCCCCTCGATGCAGGTGTTATTGTCCACCCCGGGAGAGGCTGGAATCTTGCATTTCCATTCTTCCTCAAAGCGTCTTCTTGCATTGTCATCAGATACTTTCTGGTATCCCGGGAGGTAGGCATTCATGGCCCCGAAATCGCTGGCTCCCTGAACATTATTATGTCCCCTGAGCGGATATGCACCGGTTCCTGGTCTTCCATAGTTCCCAGTAACCAGCAGGAGGTTTGATATGGACGTGGAAGTGTCGCTTCCTGCCTGGTGCTGGGTCACTCCCATTGCCCACAGGATGCACATACTGCTGACGCCGTGTATGGTTTCAGCCACGCTCACAAGTGTATCCTTGCCAATACCAGTAACTCTTTCTGCGTAATCGAGTGTGAAGGGTTCCAGGCTCTTCCTGTAATTCTCGAAGTCAGTGGTCCTGCCGGCAATGAATTTTTTGTCTTCCCATCCCTGATCAATTATGTATTTAGTGACTGCTGAGAGCCAGACGAGATCGGTTCCTGGGTTAGGGTGAAGGAAGATATCTGCCCTTTCGGCCATTTCGTGCTTCCTCAGATCAGACACGATCAGCTTCTGGTGGTTGAGCTTGTGTGCCCTCTTCACCCGTGTTGCAATGACAGGGTGGGATTCTGCGGTGTTTGTACCTACTGCGATTATGAGGTCTGACCGGTATATGTCGCTTATGGAACCAGAATCGCCTCCGTAGCCGACTGTGCGCCAGAGACCGGTCGTAGCCGGAGCCTGGCAGAATCTGGAGCTGTTGTCCACGTTGTTAGTGCCGAAAACCTGCCTCGAAAGCTTCTGCATCAGGAAGGACTCCTCATTTGTTCCCTTAGAGGATGCGATGAATTCTATTGCGTCCCCTCCGTATTTCTCCTTTACATTTGAAAGGCCATTGGCCACGGCCTTTATTGCCTCATCCCATGAAGCTGTCCTAAAATGATCGCCTTCCCTTATCAGCGGTTTTGTAAGCCTGTCGCTGCTGTTCACAAAATCCCATCCGAATTTGCCCTTTATGCACGTAGAGATTCCGTTTGCAGGTGATTCAGGCATTGGCTGAACCTTGAGGATATCCCTGCCCTTAGTCCATATCTCGAAGGAACATCCGACACCACAGTATGTGCATACTGTCTTTGTCTTCCTGATCTGGGACTTCCGCATTGCAGATTCAACATTGCTGATAGCCATTACAGGTTTCATGCCCACGGTAGGCTCAAGGTCCTTCACAAGATCTATCATCCTCTTCTTGGTCTTCTCCCTTATACCGGTGAAGAAGCCGGCTTTGCCGATCATGGTCTTCTCCATGAGCGCATTGACGGGGCAGACTGTTACACAGTGACCGCATGATACGCAGGAAGAATCGTTTATTGGTACGTTGTTGTCCCACACAACCCTGGGCCGGTCAAGCGTCCAGTCTATGGACAGTGTCTCGTTGACCTCCACATCCTGGCACGCCTCCACACACCTGCCGCAGAGTATGCACTGGTTAGGGTCGTACACATAGAACGGATTGCTGTCATCGACTGGATACGGTTTAGGCTCAAAGGGGTATTTCTGCTGGTCTATTCCCAGGTCGTGCACGGTGTTGTGAAGGGCGCAATCACCGTTATTGTTCTCGCATACAGTGCAGTACATATCATGATTATGCAGGATCCTGTTCGTCGCCTCTATCTGGAGATCAATAACGTCCCTGCTCCGTGTATCTATAATCATCTCACCTTTGACAGGCTCTGTACATGACCTGGCAACCCTGCCGTCGACCTTCACCAGGCAGGTGTCACAGCTGCCTATGGCCCCAAGATTTGGCTGGAAACAGATATGAGGTATATCTATCCCGCTGTCAATCAGCGCTTCAAGAATCGTCGTTCTTTCCGTCGTCAGTCGGGTTCCATTTACCATCAGTGTTTTCAAGCTATCATTCATAATAACACCGAAACAATAACCATCAGGGGCATATCTGGCGAAGAAATCTCCTGATAATTATTATAAATTATAATTGAATATCATATTTATATCTTGGCAATCAGGAGCTGCCAGCAAATGAATTTATATCTGTACAATAACTTATAAGCATGTGTTAGACCCCACAAACGCCAGGTCTGGAAAAGATATTTCACCGGAAAGGAAGAATGAATTGATAGAAATATTGAAGCAACGCTTTGATGAGAACATGATCAGGCATAGCGGCATTATCTGGGAAAAATCCAGGGAAGGCTGGAGGCAAGTGCAGGAAAAATATGGTCACTGAATGAAATGGAGATAACAGGAGGCGAGCCAGACCTTGTAGGTCATGATGAAATTACTGATAAATACGTTTTCTACGACTGTTCCCTCGTGAGCCCTGGGAACAGAAGGATTATCTGTTATGACGGCAAGGGGCAGGAGACAAGGGAGAGGCAGGGCATTCATCCCGGTGGGAACGCCATCGATATGGCTGCAAGCATGGGTATTGAAATCCTGTCGGAAGATCAGTACAGGCAGCTTCAGAAACTTGGAACTTTCGACACAAAGACTTCCAGCTGGCTGAAAACACCGCCTGATATAAGGAAGCTAGGAGGAGCTACTTTTGCTGATAGGCGTTACGGAACAGTATTCGTGTACCATAACGGTGCATCCTCTTTTTATGGTGGAAGGGGGTTTCGCGGATTCCTGCAGGTCTGAAATGGGCCGTATATTCCTGCCTACTTCTTTAAATTCTTGAAAATATAAAAAAAGGTTATCTTTGCCAAGGTGTATAGGAGAAGGTAAAAATTCTATACCGACCGGGTTAATCGGAGTTGGGAAGTTATGGACGGAACAGGATGGAAGCGTTTCAGGTTAAGGGAAAAGAAAAGTGAAGCGGAAGGAGTGAAGAGTTTCATTTTTGAATCTGCTGAAACCCCGATGTACTTTTTGCCAGGACAGCACGTAATAATTCGCTTTCCGGATCTTGAGGGAGACCAGAGGGGAAAAATGCGCCACTTCTCAATATCCACATCACCCCTGGAAGGAAAATACATAGGCATAACCACAACCATTGAACCCTCGGATTCACCATTCAAGATGAAACTTGATTCACTGGGTAAGGGAGAGGAAGTTGATGTCTTTGGTGCCATAGGGAAGTTCATCTTCGAGCCTGGCCTGTGGAAAGAAAGGATAGTTGTGCTGGTCGCGGGTGGGATAGGCATTACACCATTCAGGAGCATGATAAAATATGCCCTTTCCATGAATGGGAATTTCAGGATCCGCCTCCTCTATTCCGGAAAGACTTCAAATAGTCTTGTCTTCAGGAATGAACTGGACGGGTTAGCAACCGGAGATTCCAGGCTAAAGATTTTCTACACCGTAACGGGGGAACCAGAAGGATCCGGAAACCTGCACAGGGGGAGGGTTGACCAGGAATTCATCAGGGCAAACGTTGAGGAACTGGATAATGCCATATTCTATATATGCGGCCCTCCGAGAATGGTTGAGGAAGAGACACGCGTGATAGTATTAGGTCTCGGCGTGGATAGAAGCAGGATACGTACTGAGCAGTTTCTTGGCTATTGAATCCGTCACTTTGTGAAGACTGATGCCGTAAGACCTATTTTCCCATCATTTTCCTCATCATGTCAGCCATTTTGCGGGCGTCATCGTCACCAGCCTTCTCAAGGTTTTCCACAACTCCCTTCCTGTCGCTGAGGGGATGGTTCTGGCTCAGCTTCCAACCGGCATCCACTGTCTGTGATTCTACCCTGAAGGCAACAATCTCCCCTACCATCTTCTGGTAATACGCTTCCTTTTCCCTTCCCTCCCTGCGCCACTCTGCGTCCAGGAATGTTGACAGCCTGATCAGGAAATCCTCAGTATCCTTCCTATCCATTACCTTGAGAGTGCCCGTGATCCTGACGGAAACGTAGTTCCAGGTAGGAACGGATTTCTTTATTTCGTACCATCTTGGCGAGATGTAGTGGTGTGGCCCGGAAAACAGTATGGTGACCTTCCTGTCCATTGCTTTCTTCCACTGTGGATTGTTTTTGGCCATGTGTCCGTATATGATGAGCTTCCCACCCTCGACTTCGTGAATGAGGGGTATGAGGGTTGTGGTAACTTCATCGCCAACGGGGAAGAGGAGGAAAGCGAACGGGTTCTCCTCGATGAAGCGTCTTATCTCGTCGAAGTCCTTTTGCCTGAAATAATCCGGAATGTACACGCTGTTCCATGATCCCCAATTATAAATGTGTTTGCAGAACTATAAACAAGGAAAAGATGAAAATGTGCCTGTTATTTGGGAAACGCGTTCCTGATCTGGCAGCACTCCCCTAATGGGCAGGAGCAGTATGCTTTTCGGAGAATTTTCCCACGAGCCAGCCCCCAAACCCGATTCCCCACAGGAGATCGGGATAGACGATCATCCTTTCCATGCCGCCATGCCCGAGACCCAGGTATATTCCCGGGATATACAGTATAAGAGCTATCAGGCCGACAGTACCCAGTATTGCCCAGAGAACTGACATAAGGTTCCTGATCTTCACAACCAGGAAATAAGGAGCAATCGAGGACATCAGGAACACCAGCAAAGAAAATATGAGGTGTGGCGATCCTGTTGTCTCAGGAAAGAGACCGACGCCCATGGCGCCAATCCCCGCAAGAATAAGCACCACGAGAAGCGGCCTGGAAAATCTCCTTATGAAATAACCTGCAACTATTATGAGCAAACCAAGAATAACTATGGATATGTTGAAAATGTAGGCCGTGCTACCAACCCCAAGATCACTGATGTAGTTTCCGGAGACGCTGTATTTTGGATAGAGTATCTCCGCAAGAAGCATAAACAGGATAAACTGCACAACACCTGTGAAAAATGCAATTCCGGCTATCTTCATCTGGGTATCATTATTGGTTTCCATAATCTCTTACGCACTGGAATGAAATATATTTTTCCAATCAGACTAGTTCCTCGATATCCTGGGAGTCTCAGAAAGAATGTCGCGCAGATGGTCAAGCGTAGGCCCATCTTCGCAGTAAACGTAAGTTCCCTCCATTCCGCGTGATAGCATGATCCTGTAGCGGTTGATCAGCATGCTTCTGGCTCTTTCCGGCGCCGTTATCGCGAGTTTCTTCAAGGAGTTATTTCCACCAATCCCGTCCATGATCTTATCCGGCTGTATGGTCCAGGACCCCCTCCACACAAGGTCCTCCCCCCAGATCAGTCCCACGTAGTCGGATTCAAACCCCTGCGATCCATAGATGGAGGCGCAGTACTGCAGAGGATCCTTCTTTCCGGTCCAGTATGCCGGGTATTCAGTCTTTTCATCCATCAGCCAGAGAATTTCAGGATCAAAGACCCGCCTCTTCTCCCTTCTCCCATCACTTCTTGTGAATGACGCAAGTAACGCAAGTTTTGGAGTCTTCATTGAACCATTGCCAATCTTTTTTTCTTCCATGGCGCTCAGCATCTCCCTGATATTGGCAAAAAGACGGAAATCGTACTGCAAAGGTTTCGAAGCAATATTCCCCGAGAAGATTGAATTCAGGAAATGATCATAATCCCTGCCCCCAAGTACCCTGTAGAAACCTTCAAGCTGAATTTCAACAACCCTCCTCCCTATCCTGCGTGCCTGTTCTGAGAATGTTGCTGTTGTGCCAGCCTCATCCCCCAGCAAGATTTGATCCTCGTCATAAAAATAGACAGACGTGAGGGCTCTCTCCATCGTAGTTGCAATTACATCCCTGGTCATCCTCTGCGCTTCATCATATATGATCAGGCTTACGTTCCTCAACTTCCCAGGATCGAAATTCCTTTCGCCAATGCCCCTGAAGTTGGCCATTGATCCTGTGGAATAATACTGCAGGAGGGGTGCGAATCTGGGGCCAAGAACCTGTCTCAGTGTATTGATAAGCCGGTTGTTTCTGTACGCAAGAAGGGCGCCATAACCTCTCCTGATGGATTCAAACAGAAGGGCGAGTGCCACCAGTGTCTTTCTCGATCCCATTCCTCCTCTCACAAGGAAAACTACCTGTTCCCGGTGAGCAAGAGCGTTCATGACCTGGGACAGGATTTTCATCTGTTCTTCGGACAGACCGAAGCCAGCATTGAGGAAAGCAACAGAGGCATCTTGAAGTATCTTGCCTATGTTTGCCTGGACATAATCTATCAATCTCCTGCCGGTTTCGAATGATCCCTCCTCTATTGCCATGATATCATTTTTGGTGGCAGCCTGATCCGGCAACAACTGCAGTTCGCTTTGAAGTTCCCGTCCATTGTAAATAACCTTGCACTTATCGCCATCCGTGGTATGATACATGTACACAACGCCATCAAAATCTATGGTTCTAGAAGCCGTATGGAAGTTCCTGAGTTTAGATACATAATTCTCAACCTGATAGCATGGATCGATGTGCATAGACGAATCTCCGCTGACCGAGAATTCATCAAGCTTCCTGTAGGTTTTCCACCCCTTCGCCTCAACCACCAGTGCCCTTCCGTGTCGAAGCAACAGGTAATCCGCCCTCTCAAGACCAATGGGGAATTTCAACTCCATGAATACCGCAGTGCTCTCTGATACGAAATTCTTCATCGCGTTTAAGGATCCTCGCCAAGACATTTCCTGTTCTATTCCTGGTCGAGAGCCATACTCAACAGAAAAGTTGTTCCTCAATTCAGAAATGATTTCATCATCTGGAACGGAAGGAAAATTGGCGCTGAAAAAGAGGGATGACTGCAATTTAATGTTATAACTGGACTTTATATGTAAACATTTGTCAGGGATCGTGACCTGATATGACCCAATGGCCATAAGCAACATTATAAGCATGGGACAGAAAAGCAGTCCAGAGCAGCAATGATCAACTGCAATTCCTCCCTGGACTGCGAGTCATTATCTAAATACATATTTAGTGACTGGAGAAAAAAATTCAAGGTCAGAGAATGTTGGATGGCAAACTTATTCAAACCGCTTTGGTTGTGGCAAATCCGCTGCAATCATTAACCGAGATAGCTTTCATTTAGGTCCAGTTAGCTATTTAATACCAGATACAATATTGTTTCCAGATGAGAAAAGTCAGGGTTAAACCTTGGGAAGAACATTACCAGGTTCTATTTGGAGAGGAAGCAAATCTGCTCCGGGAAGTGCTGGGGGAGGAGGCACTTGGCATCTTTCACATAGGTAGTACGTCAGTTCCCGGACTGAAATCAAAGCCGATAATAGACATACTGATCGCCGTAAGAGATATAAGCAAGGTAGACAGTTTCAATGGGGCGATGGAAGAGGTCGGATACTCTGCGTTAGGCGAAAATGGCATACCAGGTCGGAGATATTTCCAGAAGGCAGTGGGTAATGATCATAGCCACCATGTGCACGTATTTGAATCTGGGAACTCTGAGATAGAGAGGCATATCGCTTTCAGGGATTATCTCCGTGCGCATCCTCAGGTTGCGGAGAAGTATGGCAGCATCAAGGCACGTCTTGCGGAGATACATCCCTACGACATTGAATCTTACCAGTCCGGAGAGAGTGCGATGATATCGGAGATCCAGGAAGAGGCAATCAAATGGTACAGAGAATCAGTGAGAGTGGAGTCCGGCCAATGAAAACCCGGTATTTCGGGGCGCCCTTCATCTTCGTATTTAAGTAATCACAAAAGTTAGAAATAATGGATTTCTACACAGCGGAAACGGCATCAGCCTACGATCTTTTGGCCCGATCCCTTGCCTTTGTACCTTTGAATTTTTCCCTGAGGAACGATGCAGTATTTATCCATCCATATATCCAGAAAGCGTTTAGGGCCACGGCAATTACAGTGAATGCCCATATCAGTCCTCCAAACCCGGTGATGTCCATTATTTTTATTGTGGATGTTGCAAAAAGGCCAAGTGGAAAACCGTATGCCCAGACGCTTAAGCTACCCTTCGACGGTCTCGTGAATATTATTATCGTTACAACGAGAAAGTTCCAGACTTCAAAGCCCCAGAGCATCACGGACAGAAGATTCACTGTTGTCTGGCCAATGCCGAGATGATCAACTATCCCTGATCCAGAAAGCATAAACAGGTTTATAACTATGAGACTGGCAATTCCAACAGGGAGCATAGTAGTTGGAAGGACATCATGCATCTTGGTGGCGACATGACCGGAAAGGGCAAGTGATCCGATGAATATGTAGAGGAAGAAGAAGATTCCAAGCCCCATAACCACGAAGAAAAATAAGTACTGGCTCTCCACTCCGCCATAATAGCTCATGAGTTCGGGAGCAAGGAAAACGCTTGTTCCAATTGCCAGCGGAGGGATCACAATGGCATAGTTCATTTCGCGAGGGTTGATCTCCTTGGTGTAGAGTCGGTAGCCAAGGAGGACGCCAAGCATCAGTGCAAGAAAATACTCAAAATAGAAATTAGCCAGGGATAATTCTGCTGCAATGGCCGAAATATGGAAGAAATAAATCAATTGATAGTTACCCACAAAGCCAACGATTGGTATAAGTGCAAGAAAGCTCAGTCTGGTCAGGTTATCCCAGTGCGATATAATCTTCTCCCCAGCTTTTATAGCCCTGGCTCCCCAGAGGATAAATATAAGGGCAAATATGGACCATCCCAGGATCATCACGGCTTCGGCGACTTCGTGAAATGCATAAATATCGGTAATTCCGAATATCAATATATATACCTGGGCCAGTGCAAGGGTTGAAATGGATATCCCGAACCATTCAGATCCGAATAGATTAAGTGTGCTGCTTTTCATTGAATCACGTACATCAAGATATATCGAGAGATCAGTTGGACGGTTCGCCTGTATTCATGGCTTCCATTGCTCTGAGAATCGGGACGGCAGATGTCAGAACCCTGTTACCAGTTATGAACCTGGCGATGGATATTGCATCCTCCATTTCAGGCACTGTTCCTCCAAACCTTATGAACTGGTTCAGGTACACAATTGCGCATTCCTCATATCTTATTGAAACGCTAACTGCAAAAGATATGAGAAACATGAATTTCTGATCCAGCTTGTATGGCGACAGCAATTCCATTTTTTCCTTGAGATGCTCGTTCAGGATGTCGAATGATATCCTGGAAACTGCGTTAAGGTTTTCAGGTAGAAAGCCCATTCCAGACTCTTTTTTCACCTTATTGAGTATTTTTTCCACCTCCTGGCTGACTGGCTGTGGAAAATTCTTTTCTATGACGGGGTAAATGGCACTCATCGAGGAAAGTGTAGAAGCCATCAGGGCCATTTTCGCTGCCTTGAGAGAGTCGATTATCTCAAGGGGATCGGCTCCAAACTTCCTTGCCAGTTTAAAATGTATCATGGAAGACTTTTCCTGGCCGTTCGCCAGAGATACTCCCATGGCAATAAGTGCAAGTATCTTGTTAGGAACATTCTTTCTTCCAAGATACAGCGTTGAATTCTCCCGGAACTGTTCCTTCGCCATTTCAGTGCTAAAATTGCCGATAAGTTCTATCACCTCAGGCATCTCGCCAAGGGTGGAGACAGCAAATCTCCTTATTTCTTCCAAGTCTCTGTTCATAATCTAAGATGGGCATTATTTTAATAAACAATCGCCGTAATTTTTGTTGAATAAAGTCCACATCAATACAAAATTTGCCATGGTTCCGGCGTCTATGGGACCTGGTCAAGAACGACTTCAAGATCAACGTCGTATATGCCGTAGTCAGGAAGAACTTTTCTTGCATATTCCCTTATCTCTGCGCAATCGGTTCCGATTACGTCTATCATGAATCTTCTCTGCCCGGTTGTCACAGTGAGCTTCTTGATACGTTTCTGAGTTCTTATGAAACTCACTATCGCATCAATCTTCTCCGCCGGCACGTTGAAGCTGATCAGAGCCCTGCATCCGTAGCCAAGTTTTGAGTAATCCACGTCTGCCCTGCAGCCTCTTATGATCTCCCTTTTCCTGAGCAAAACCATCCTGTCCCTCACAGTCCACAGGTTCTTACCGGTTTTCTCGGCAATTTCATTGTAAGTGAGGGAGCAGTCCTCCTCTAACATTTCTATAATGGTAAGATCGAGTGCATCGATCTTGTAAGGTTTCAACCATTTGCCATGATCTCAGTTTATATAATATCTCGCGTTTGGTCTTCTCCTTAAACTTCCTAGCATTGCAATAAAGTTCGAAGCCGCTTAAAATACCCTTCAGCTGAAGCGAACAGGAAAAATGTTCTGCAAATGCCGAAACGCATTACGGCAAAATTTATATTCCACCTGTTACTTTGAATTTATGGAGGTGCCTAATCTGGAGATGACTGAATACGTCTGCAGGAAATGTGGAACTGAACACGAGTCCGAAATAGAGGTTATACAGTGCGGATGTGGATACGACTAAATCCATTTTTCAACATTTGAGAATACTTTCATAATCTAACAGGTAAAAAACCTGACTTTGCCAAGAAACTCATTCCCCTCAGCTAATATTGCGTATCGTTGTCGTGTGGCTTAATGAATGATATGCCACCCCTCAGTCTTGAAAGAATTATTCCAGTGAACATAACAGACACACCGACAAGGGAGAAAAGATCGGGTACGGCCATTGCCATCACAGCCCCAAGCACCATGGTAAAAATGGGCACAGAGAATGCCAGCACAGTTATCCTGTTGACCCTGCTTCTGCGTATCATGAAATTCCAGAGAAGGAACTGGGCTGCGCCTCCGAGGGTTGCCATCCAGATCAGATCAATAGCGAAGGATGCAGTGACATCCAGCCTGAAACCCAGGGGCGACAGTGCCAGCATTATTGCAGCCCCAATGAGAAACTGTGAGGCATTCACGCTCACGGGATCCTCATCTCTCAATTTTCTGTAGAAAACCGTGAACATTGCCCAGAATAATGCATTGATTACTGTCAGGGCAACGCCCAGAGCTGTGAACCCGTGGATCAGAGGGAAGCCGTATATCATTATCCCTGAAAATCCTATAATTATTCCGGCAAGCTCCATCGAAGACGGTTCTTCCTTAACCATGAAGAATGCAATTGGCAGCGAGAATAGGGGCATTGAGTAGCTGAGTACAGCCGATTCGGAAGGCGAGACGTATAGCAGGCCGAAAGCCCAGAACATTGTGCTGGCAGCAGTCATCACGGAAAGGTAGATCAGACTCCTTGTTATCACAAGTTTCCTGGCGACTGCCAGGAGTACCAGTCCTGCGATGAGATACCTGAGCCCCATGAAAAGAAATGGTGATGCGAAGTAAAGTCCGTCCTTTGCGAAATAGTATGAAAGGGAAGTGAAGACCACGTACGGAATCAATAACCAGATCGCTTTCATTCTTCACCGGATGCATACCCTGGTAATTAATTTGAAGCCTGACGCTTCATGTAACACAACGGAAAAAGTTGATCATTCCTCAATTGGGCACATCAAATAGTTGTTTTACCTGTAAATAGTTAGCTATAACAAATCTTTAAGTATGCCTAAATAATTAACCGGAACTCATGTCTGTTAATAGTTTACCTGATGACAGGAAGCCAGTTTCAGGCGGTAAAAACGCTCTGGCTTTCTCGGAAGGGCTGAAGGCTCTTCACCAGGAGATAATGTTTCTCCAGATGGAGCTTGTCAGGGGAGAAAACCTCGTGATGCCGCAGTATTTCCTGCTGAAATACATCGGCATGCATGGTCCTCAGCATCTCTCAACAATGGCAGGTTTCCTGAAAGTAAGCAATCCCACGGTAACTGGCCTGACAGATACCCTCGAATCACAGGGATGGGTACGGCGGCAGCCGGATCCCAATGACCGGAGGGGGACATTAATCATGCTTACCGAGAAGAGCCATGAATTATTCTCCAGGATGGAGAAATACCAGATGAAGCTCATGGACAGGATGCTGGAGGGCACTGACGAGTTGAGGCTCAGCGAACTCGGGCAGATACTTTCCGGGCTCGCCCTGAAAGTCAGGAAAGTAGTCATGGAAAACACGGACAGGAAGGGAAAGGATATTTTATGACCGAATCGCAACCAGCTGATTACAAAAGTATGTCGGAATACGACAGTAAATACGCTACGAGAGTAATGCTTATACTAGCAGGGCTTGTTCTTATCGTCATGTATATAGAGGGTATGCTTACGCCTTCCCTCCCCACCATAGCACGTGCCTTCAGTGTAACATCCGCGCAGGTCAGTCTCCTGCTGTCAGCATACCTTGTAGGCGGAGTAGCACTGACTCCCGTAGTCGGGAAACTCGGGGACATATACGGCAAAAAGAGAATGCTTACAATAGTCCTGATAATTTACGCAATCGCAGTTTCAGTTACAGGATTTTCGCCGAATTTCACATTCATGGTCATATCAAGAACCATACAGGGCATAGGGCTCACGATCATGCCCCTTGGGATGAGCCTTGCAAGAGAGGAATTCCCCAAGGAAATTGTGCCAAGGGCACAGGCCATCATAAGCGCAATGTTCGGTGCGGGATTCGCCATCAGCCTGCCACTTGGATCGTGGGTATCAAACGACTTTGGATGGCGCATGACGTATCATACCGCTATTCCATTTGTCGTAGCTCTTGTTCTCGTCACCATAATTGTGATAAAGGAATCACGTTTCAGGCGCCCGAATGCAAAGATTGACTATTATGGTGCCGCAATGCTGGGATCAGCTCTGGCAGCCTTTGTCTTTGCCCTCTCGGAGGCACCGACATGGGGCTGGTACTCATTTGACACGATTGCTCTCTTTATGGCAGGCGTCATACTGCTTTTCCCGCTGACAATTTACGAACTTGGCTATTCGAGGCGTGTAGGAGAAGCAATACTGAACTTCAAGCTGCTGTCCGAGAGAAACGTGATGGTTGCAAACGTGGTTCTGTCGATATCCGGAATGGGAATGTTTCTTGCCATGCAGGCCCTCACGTACCGTTTTGATCTTCCAGAACCCTCAGGCTTTGGAAAAGACATCCTCGCGACGGGAATAGCTCTTGTTCCCTTTGCCCTGGGAATGCTCGTGCTGGCCCCCATCACGGGAGCCTATGTCTCAAGGGTTGGCGTAAAGCCCTTCGCAATACTGGGATCTGTGCTCTCCGCTGTCGGGTTCCTGCTGGAGGCGATCTCGCAGAGCTTCACGCAAATGCTGGTGTATGAGTTCATCACCGGGGCCGGCTTGGCGATGCTGAACGCATCGCTGATAAACCTGATTGTCCTTACCGTGAATCCCAAGGACATGGGCCTGGCAACAGCCATGAACGGGACTTTCAGGAGTGTCGGAAGCAGCGTGGGTGCTCCGGTTGCAGGGTCAATAATGACGACAATCACGGCATCCTATGTTGTGGGAAGCTCTATAAACATCATGCCCGCACACATGGCCTATTCATATATCTTTATAATAGCTGCAGCCTCATTCATCGTTGCAGCAGTGATGACGCTGCTGGCGAGGGAAGTACTTGGCAAGAATAAATATGCTGGGAAGACAACCAGAACAGCTAGTCAGACAGAGAAGGCAGCGCTGGAATCCTGACCGGTTCCAGTGCATGTAAAATTTTATCTATTTTTCAGCAAAATTCTTAGAGCTTATTCAGTTTCTTTTTTTCCTCTGCCAGTTCAACCTGCAGTTCCTTGTTGAGTGGGTTCTTATGTATCTTCGCCTCAATCTCCTGTATCTTCATCTCTATGCTCTTCCTTTTCCGTCCCAAATCTCTCTTTCCAAGTCCCATAATCAGCGCGTAAGAATTGCATAAACAATATATGAGCATTTGCTTTGATGAGCTATAAGACCCTACAAAATAAAAATGGTGAGTTTTGGAAAAATGATGGAGTTCTTGGGTGCGGTTACTCCATGCAGCAGCTCATCTTCGATATATCCCTTGTAAAGGACTGCGCAGTCAGTTTTATACCTTCCGCAACCGTAGGGAATATGTGGCTGCTCTCTATGATGTCGTTGTACGTCAGCCCGTATTTTATGGCATAAACCCCTTCTATGATGAATTCCGCTGCGTACGGGGAAACAACATGTATCCCGACTACTTTCTGGGTTTCAGCATCTGTAACTATCTTGAACATCCCCTGATTTTTCCTCAATATTCTTGCCTTGGGCACTGAATCAAGCGGGACCGTCCTGCTCTCGGCTTTCCCGATTTTAGAGGCATACTCAGCTTCAGTATAGCCAACGGAAGCAAACTGCGGTTCAGTAAATACTGCCCACGGGATCTGGTCCATCGGAATTGATTTGTCGGTGTGGTTGAATATGTTCGACGCAACCATGGCCCCCTCTCTCGCCGCCAGTGTTTCTAGCTTGTATTTTTGGTCCACTACGTCTCCCGCCGCGAATATATCGGGATTTGAGGTCATCATGCTTCCATTGACGGCAATGCCCCTTTCTGAGAATTTTACACCGGCACGATCCAGACCAAGGGATGCGACATTTGGGGCACGTCCGGATGCCACAAGAATCTCGTCAGCCTCTATCTCTTCGTTGCCTGATGATGCGGAGGTAACGACAACTTTCTTTCCATTCCTGATAAACACCCGCAGTACCTTTCTTCCCGTCATGAATTCTATTCCCTCTCCTGACAGTGAAGCCATTAGTGCTTCCCCAAGTTCAGGTTCGATTCCTGCCGTCACTGTGCTGTGTTCCTTGATTATCTTTACGGAAGAGCCAAGCCTGCTAAAGGATTGCCCCAGTTCCAGTCCTATGAACCCTCCTCCTATTATGGCAAGGGTTTTTGGCAGTGTGTTTACGTCCCAGACAGTATCACTCGTAAGAAAACCCGCTTCCTGCAGACCCGGAATCTTATTCACTTTTGCAGAGGAACCGGTTGCAATTATGAAGTTATAACCTGAAATGGTTTCCTTCCCATTTTCGCCAATAACTGAAACAGTATTCCTGTCCGTAAAAGTTGCCTTTCCGTCAAAGACCTTGATGTTTCCGTAAGATCTCAAGACTTCAGCGTATTTTGTCCTCCTCTCTTCGAGAACGGCTTCCCTCAGGGATTCCATCAGTACGGGAAAGTTAACTTCTGTCCTGACGCCGGTAAGACCAGGATACCTAGTATTGATCTGCGTCTGGTGGACATTTGCAGCTTCTATAATGTATTTCGAGGGTACACAGCCCACATTGACGCAAGTCCCTCCAAGTGGTCCATAACCTATCATGGCAATCGAAGCCTGCCCGGAAGTCAGCTCGCTTGCCTTTATTGCCGCGGAAAAAGCTGCCGCTCCTCTTCCTATGATTATGAGATCATATTCTTCGCCCAAGTTCATTCCACCTTTCTTACCTGGGCCTTGTAATGAGACTTTTCACCAAAAACCGGTATCTTCAACAGGTCTTGTGGTGATAATACGCTATCATCCACCACAGCTGAGGCAGTTCCTTTTTCAAGGGATACAAACACGTCAGTTGCTCCGGCGCTTTTCAGGCCGTTGCTGACAGTAAATACACAGTCGTCGCATGTCATTCCAAAAACCTTCATCGTTACTTTCTTCTGTACCATGACCCCTTATTATCTCTTTGAATAAAAGCTGGAAAGTAAAGAAATCTTTATCTTTATGGCATAAGGAAAAACCAAAGTGTGCCTCAAAGTTCATGGCTAGGAATAAGTGGCACGAAAAGAATTAATCTAAGTTTCCTTGTTACTGACCCATGGTAGCTGGCGGATCCAGAGGGCTTGATTTAGGGCGTAAAGAGAGGAAGGAACTCTCCTGCATGGTTTCTGTGGGTGAACGGGTGGTGTGCATTGACCCCTCAATTCCCATACTTCACCTGCTGGGCAAGAAACATACTGCTGCCATAATAGTTGTCATTGGAAACACTGCTGGGAAAAGGAATTTCAACGAGATACTGAATGACATACCATTCTCCAGTTCTACCATCATTGCCGGAAGGCTCAAGGAACTTGTGCGCAGTGGGATAGTATCTAGAAATGAGACAGCGGGAGGCATTTCATATTCCCTAACTCCAATGGGAAGTGAACTCAGAAAAATAATGATAGAACTCTTCAGTTATCTTGACCGGAAATAACATTGGTTGCAAGAAAGCCTTCCTAAAGCGGAAATCGGTTTTCATTCCGCGGCAAGTACTAATAATGTTTTAAATAAACGGAAGCAATTTTCTCCCAATAAGGGGAGCTTCATTGGAGGCTGAGAGGATCAACGGTCGACCCTTGGAACCTGATCCGGGTAATGCCGGCGGAGGGACTATTCGTGAAATACGCGGACTTAAATAAAAAAGTGAGAAATGGCATAGAAACGCCATGGAACGTTTGTGAGCGCTCACGCGATGTTGCTTTCCTTTTTACGCTAGGAGGAACCTGCCATGGCCGATCCTGTTGATCTTTACGGTTCTATTTCCCTGGGTGGTGAGAAATACCTCACCCTGAGGAATGAGATCGACAATTCAGACTGGGGCAGGAATCATTCACTCTTGTTGGCAACAATGATGTCAAGCTTTTTCGTTTGGGGAATGCTGCTTGTCATTGGGCCCCTGATCACAAACTGGCCCGTGATTCCATCTTCATATTTCACTATCCTGCTGGTATCATCGCCGGCAGGCTTACTGTCAGGCAACCTGCTGATGGGGTACCTCTCCGATCGCTATGGCAGGAGGAGGATATTCATCCTGACACTTCTCCTGGGCATCATAGGTATTTTCGGAATCTTGATATCGCTGAGCGCACTGGAAATTGTTGTCGCCATCTTTCTTGCCGAGATGGGGTTTGGCGGTGATGAGACTGTATCACTTGCGTTCATGGCGGAACAGTTTCCCATAAGGTACCGCGGAAAGGCGCTCATAGCGGCATCAAACTCAGCTAACATCGGGGTTGCGGCAATTTCTGCGGTCTTCCTTTTCATGCCCGCCTCTATTCTTGACCAGAAAGCAATATTTGCCATCATGATAGTCGTAGCGCTTGCGGTTGCGCTCCTGACACGATCAAAGCTCCCAGAGAGCTTCAGGTGGGCTTACGTATCGAAGACAGCATCCGGCATGAAACGTACAGGGCTCTCCCGTTACGATTATTTCAAGTTTCTTGTGCTGCTGTCCTTTGCAATAACCATTGTGCTCACGTTTGCGCTAGTTGGATACGTGATTGGCCCCTATGAGTTTCCGCAACTGACGAGCTTGATAGCTTTTGCTTACGGAGCGGCAGAAGCCGTTGCAGGCGTCGCTCTCCTGTTTCTCATAAACATGATCGGAAGAAGGAAACTGTCAGTTATATCATATGCTGGTGGGTTTATGTCAATGGCTCTTTTCATACCATACGCAATATATTCCAGGTCCATACTAATACTGGCTTTTTTGCTTGCGCTGAACGCAATATTTGGAGAGATGGGATGGGCAGTCAGGGAACTTCTCCAGCCAGAACTGTTCACAACGGCAAACAGGGGAAAAGGTATAGCCGGTGTCCGCGGGGTCGCCTACGTTTTCTACATAATCACGCTCTTCGCCATATCCGGATTTTCCCTGACTGATTACATCATTTATGCAGTTATCATATGGGCTGTTGGTATGTTTGCATCTGTTGCCTGGTACATGAGGGGAAGAGAAACCATGGGTGCCAGCCTAATCTAGTGGCGCAAGGCCAACGATCACTTTTTCCTCATTTTTCTGTACATGAGGAACGCGGAAACCACACCTCCGGCTATCACACCAAGTATGGCATACCCCGCTAGTAATATCGGGCTGGTAGCCTGGATGAATGTTACACCTATTGAGCTGTCATTGAAGCCCATGGTAAAGCTTCCTCCGGAACTGGAGACGTAGCCCGCTACCTGGCCTATTGTGTAACTGTAGGTCCCGGGAGACAATCCCGGCACAAAGATAGTGCTGTTTGTAGTGTTGTACTGCTTCCCATTTATTGTGACGGACCACTGGGTACCAGCACCGAGCCCCTTCTCGCTCACTGAAAGTAAATACTCATCAGGGGTGAAGTTAAGGTAAATGGGCACATTCTGTCCGGACACTACGACTTTTTCATTGGAGGATATGAGAGTATATCCATAGGCCGATACAGAGTAATTGTATGTTCCGTTTGTGGCTCCGAAAAATATGAGGGAAACGCCTGGAGCGCTGTACGCCGTTGTGGGGACGATGCCGTTACCGGATATGGTGATATTCCAGTACGATCCTGCAGACAGTCCGACCGGGATGAACGCTATTTCATAGGTTTCGATGGAAATGAATTTGAGTGCTACGGTGCTGTTCATTCCACTTACGGTGAAATTCCCCGTTACGGTTGTATACAGCCCATCTGCTTCGCCAAAATACTCGTATGTTCCATTTGGGAGCGAAAACTTCGCGTTTCCACTTGTTATTACTCCGCCAAACAGGATGGTCGGCACTTTCTCAGGAGTCAGGAAACTTGACTGGATTTCCACAAGGTATTCGGTTCCCGGGTTAAGCGCGGAAGGGCTGAAAGTTACTGATTGCGGGTACTGGAGTGGGCTTTTATCGCTGCCATAAGCTATCAACCCGCCGTCGTTATGCAACTGACCGCTATTTTCGTTGTAGTTCATCCAGTAGTTCCCGCTTATGCCGTTTCCGCCTATGATGTTCTTTCCGGGAATTTTAGAAATGTTCCATTTATTGGAATAGGTAACTGTACCTCCACTGTATATGTCGCTATCCTTCCCACCCGGACTGACTGCGGGAGCAGTTCCGGAGAAGAAGTTGTTATAGATT
>JAMDAM010000032.1 GCA_023484805.1 Thermoplasmatota archaeon
GCCTCCCTCTACACACAGGTAGACATCCTGTATGCCACATACAACGGCCTTACAAGCAATGCGGTTACAGTTTTCGTTGAACCCCAGACTGGAAGCTTCTATGCCAACGTAGCAATGGGACCAGGAGGAACGCTGACTGGACAGGTGACCTTCAGCGACATGAAGTACGTGAATTACGTGAACGTATCTATCGGATCGGCCCCGGGGCAGTACATCAATGAAACTTTTGCACCCTCATTTGTGGATTCCACAACAGGAGTCGGTGTAAGCGGAGTATTCAATGGCGTGATCCCGGTAACATTTACGACAAAGGGAATTTCCGGACCGGTTGAACTGCACATGGTTGCCGGAGGCTACAATGACCTGAGCTTTAAGGAGAGTTTCTTCGGATTCACTTTCATAACCTACTCCATACAGAACCCGATAGTATGGTCCGACCCGATCAATGTCGGGACAAGCGCTCAGGGAAATAACCAGGGAGCTTCAGTGTCCCTGTACAGCGGGACAGTAGTGATAGTGGCAATAGCAGGTAGCTTGGGAGCAGTGGGGACAGCAGTAGCCTATGTATCAATTGTGAGAAGGGGGAGGTAAATTACCTCCTCCATTTTTTTATTCCTTAACATACTTTTGTAAAATTCAGTGTTAATGTCACCTGTCTTTTGATTTTATCCCCGTATTGCTGTACCTTGAAGCGTATGGAGACAGCGTAGTTTTACAAAAATAGATAATAAGGATTCAAGCACTGAATATTCCCAAAAATATGTGTATCATATTACAAGTCGATCATTATTTATATCATCTCACACGAATTACTCAACTGAGCGTATCCAGCTATTATTTAGTTATCCCGCCTTTAACGGTCGACAAATTTGAAGGCCAGATGAATGCTTGAATGCTATAAATTTCCCTTTGCACAGGTTTCCAACAGCAGTAGTATTGATTCTGGATCATACAAGTATGAATGCTTTCAGCTGTATTCTAATAGTCCGAACAATATCTCTCATAAACATTTTTCTTTAAAGTACTGAGCTCCTGTGACGGATCAAAGCTTCTGCAACAACTCTCTGAATTAAAGGATTATGGTAGATCGGAGATTTATTGTTCCCTCCCTGAGACTTGGAGGTGTATCTTTTCTAAAACAATTTTTCCCTGAGTATGCCAACAATTATCGGTGTTTCGTTCACAATCCACTTTCTTGCGCGGGCTTCCCTGAGTTTCCTCGTTGCGTGAGACCATGCTGCAAGAGATTCCGTCTCATAAAGCACCACGAATTCCTGGTCTCCGAGTCCGTAGGAATAGGTCGTGTATGACCTGACTGATCTTCCCTCCGGATCTGCAAGAGCCATTCCGATGTGCTCTGCCATGATCTTCTTCCTTTCCTCGTAATCGAGAAGGTACCATTCAGGCTGCTTGCTCATGGGATACGCAACGAAATACTTCATCGGTGTCTGCTTAAGGGTATCATCGAGAACACTGTCAGGCTTAAGGTATGGAGAATCCTCGTAAAGTGAAATCATGCTGTAATTTGGCCTCATGTAAAGGGAAAATTTGTCATTAAGACCAAATTTCAAGGCTTCTATGGTTTCAGGCGAATGTGAGGAATACCAGAAAACAATATCGCCGTCAGATCGCAGTGACCTGTACGTGAGATGGTTCACGAGATCTCCGGAGAAACCAGCAAACAGATCCTGTGCAGCCATTGACATGGCGTCCCTCTTTTCCTTGGTCAATGAGTAAAAGGATGGCTTCAGCCTGAAGGAAATGACCATCATGTAAATCTCTTTGCCGGAAGACATCTTCACTCTATCTCTGGATAATAGTTATTCTTTTTCATTCCTAATGGCTCTGCTTCTTCAAAACTGAGGTTTCTGACCGGTGAATTGCTTTTGCTTCCAGTGCATACATACAGGAACTATACTCATCTTTGCCCTCTATGTTTCCATCAAAGGGGTATCCAAAGAAAGATGCTAAGGTCCTATTCCCCCTTTATGGTAGAGCTCACCGATCAGAACATCTTTCTGGCCAGTTCTGCTCCCTGGACAAGGGACTTGAGCTTCTTCAGGGCAATGCTCCTGGGAACAGAACCCATGTTCTCGAATGTTTCAAACCCGCAATCGGTGCCACCCAGAACCTTTTCAGGGCCCACTGAGTCGATGGAAGCCACGTTTGAGAGCCTGAGTGCAATAGTCTCCGGTGTCTCGACAAACGGGCTCTTTACGTCAACAACCCCCACTGCATACCTCATGCCAGACGGCCATCCGTAATCCTTTACGTAATTCCTCAATTTTATGGGGTCTCCCTGATGTCTTCCGTTTGCCATCTCACCGACCAGTGTTCCAACCTTAAGTCCCGTGATCTCGGGCAGAACCTTTTCGTATGGAGGATCGGACATGTGTGAAGCCACATAGTTCCCATAGCAGTAGTGTACCCTGATCCTGTCGCGTGGCAGCCCCTCGATTGCCCTGTTTATGGCATCAACATGGAGGGGAAGGGCATCGTAGAAATCAATTCCCCAATCAACACCCAGGCTTGCGGCCATAGCAAGATCCGGGGCATCAATCTGGAGATCAACATTACTCACTGAAAGTATTGCTCTGTATTCCTTGCTGATTTCCTTTGTCACAGAATCCAGGTATTCCTCGTGATTCCTGTATGCTTTTCCTGGGGGATAAAAGACTGTTATAACCCCGGGTGAAGGAGAAGGAATGAAGATACGCCTGGCATTCTCCTCCTTTGCGATCCTTCCGGCATCTTCAGCCTCGGACCTTGCAATCTTTTCTCCTGTATAATGCAGGGGTGACTCGATTTCAGGAAGCCTGAAGGCAGGAGAATCGCCCAGTACGGATGCAATACCTGGGGAAGCCTCTATCAACTCAGCTATGAACTCATTCCCAAAATTCTGGGCTACTCTTCTCGTCCGGGAGAAGCCCGTAAACCGGTTTGGAAGATAGGTGGTGTAACCAGCCTTCCTCTGTTCGCCGTTGCTTACCCAGTCCAGCCCATGACCATATCCATCCGGGTGGAGCTGATCCCTGACTGCATCGCGTTCGGCCTCTACAGCCACTTTCTCGTATTCACTGGAAATTTCCCCGGTAGACGATTTAGCCAGCAGTTCAATCACGGGCTTGCTTCTGTAGAAGCTCCCAGTCATCGTGGTTTCAAAATTCATATAAATATAACCGCTGCATAGATAAATACATTGCCTGAGTAAACTGTAAGGGGAGAAACGGCATCCGGAAACTGTCGAAAAAGGTGTGATCTGAGTAAGTTTGATCACAACTTGCCACGCTAATTTATAGCAATGATAAACCTTTTAATTCCGCCCCTCATGTGTAATTATGACGTCCGAGAAGATTCTAGACTCAATAGACAGTGTTGAATTTTACGTGGGATCAGCCAAACAGTGGGCCTTTTTTCACAAGACTGCCATGGGTTTCAAGATGCTCGGATACGCTGGCCCTGAAACCGGCGTCAGGGACCGAGTATCTTACCTGATGGGGCAGGGTTCAATGAAACTGAAGCTGACCAGCTTCCTTGACCGGAACTCCCCAATTGCGGAGCACGTCAGGAAGCATGGGGACGGTGTCAGGGACATATCCTTCCGTGTAGACAACATTGATGAAACTGCCAGCGAGGTCTCCAGGCGCGGGGTGGTAAAGATGGGAAAGATTGAGACCGTGAAGACGCCATCCGGAAAGCTGAGGAGATCGGCCGTTCCGACCTACGGGGAAACCATGCACACCATCAACGACTATTCCGAATATGACGACACTCTTCCACCGGACTTCCAGGAGGTTGATGGGGATTCAACGCCAGTTGGAATCAAGAGGATTGACCATGTTGTTGGGAACGTTGAAGAGAAGAACATGGATAACTGGGTGAGGTACTACATAGACGGCTTCGGATTCCGGCAGCTCATAAGCTTTGACGACAAGGATATAAGCACGAAATACTCGGCCCTCAGGTCCAAGGTAGTTGAATACAACAACAGGAAGATAATATTCCCGATTAATGAGCCAGCATACGGGCTGAAGAAATCACAGATACAGGAATACCTGGACTATTATAATTCACCGGGAGTGCAGCACATGGCCCTTGAGACAGATGACATCATAAAGACCGTGTCCGACCTGAAGAGCAGGGGAATTGAATTTCTCTATACACCAGATTCCTATTACGATGACCTGAAGGATAGGGTGGGGAGCATAAGCGAGGATGTGGAAAAACTGAAGAAGCTTAGGATTCTTGTTGACCGGGACGACAAGGGATATCTGCTGCAGATCTTCACAAAGCCCATGGGAGACCGACCGACTTTCTTTTACGAAATCATCCAGAGAAAAGGGGCAATTTCCTTCGGAAACGGAAATTTCAAGGCACTGTTCAGGTCAATTGAGCTGGAACAGGCAAAAAGGGGAAATCTCTGAACCATGAAGATAGCCAGAGTACTGAATGACGGCGAGCCATCGTTTGTGGCTGTGATCGGGGAGTATGCATATTCCCTTTCCGGCATTATTGGAATGGACGACAGTGCCATAGGAGCTTCCTTCTATGATCAGGTCAGGCGTATGACAGATACTGCCGGTAAATTAATAATTGATCAGGAGCCAGTGGGCAGATTCGACGGCATGAAGAAGCTCATCCCCGTCCCGGAGGTGAGGTCGATCCGCGATTTCTACGCCTTTGAGACACACGTAAGGAACGCACGCAGAAAGCGTGGGCTGGACATGATACCTGAATGGTACAGGTACCCCGTATTCTACTTTTCAAACACGTCGAACCTTTATCCTGCAGGAAGCGATGTGCCCATTCCTTCCTATACAAAGGAG
The DNA here is from genome assembly GCA_023484805.1 of Thermoplasmatota archaeon. GTDB lineage: Archaea > Thermoplasmatota > Thermoplasmata > Thermoplasmatales > Thermoplasmataceae > B-DKE. The sequence continues at coordinate 4,827 of JAMDAM010000032.1, forward strand.
ATGGATTACGAACTGGAGATTGCCATTGTAATATCGAGGGACGGCAGAAATATAGCTGCTGAAAGGGCATGGGACCATATTCTCGGGTTAACCCTCGCGAATGACTGGAGTGCCCGAGACATGCAGAGGGAGGAGATGAAGGTTGGATTGGGCCCGTCGAAGGGGAAGGACTTTGCCACCAGCATTGGCCCCGTGCTTGTCACCAAGGATGAAATTCTCGGGCACCGCAATAAGGATGGAAAAATTGACCTTGATATGAAGGCAACGGTGAATGGGGTTGTCTATTCTTCAGGAAACCTGAACAGCATTTACTGGGATGTAGAGAAACTGGTTGAATGGGCATCCATGGAATCGTGGATAAGGGCAGGTGATGTCATTATGACCGGGACGGTGGGTACGGGATGCATCCTTGAGTCACAGGATCATCCATGGCTGAAGCATGGCGATAGGGTAATATTGTCATCGGACATGATAGGCAATCTCGACAACACTCTAGTCTAGGAGGTAATGAAAATGGTATATTACGTGAAACAGGGGGAGATGCCGGAAAGCAGGCACACCTATACAAACAGGGACAGGCTGCTCAGGGAGGAGCTCTTTGGCGAAGAAAGCTTTGATGGTCCGTACTCACTGCTTTATCATCTGTCTGAACCAACCAGGGTGAAGTCCATTGAACGGAAAGACAAGCACTATCCGACAAAGGGTCACGGAGAGTACTTCCATCGCCACGTGGAGACACAGAAAAGCCATAGAACTGGAGACTTCATCGAGGGAAGGACATACTTGATGTTCAACAGCAGCATTTCAATGGGTGTACTGAAGCCCGTTTCTAACGGAAAGAGACTTTTCAGGAATGCAATCTGCGATCAGCTGTTCTTTATTCATTCAGGAATAGCCACTCTTCACTCCGTACTGGGCACTCTTGATGTATCCAGGGGCGATTACCTTTACATACCGAAGGGTACAACGTACAGGCTTGACACCAGCAGTGATTTTGAGTCATTCTTCCTTGAATCCAGGGACAGGATTGGAATGCCGCCCAGATACCTGAACGTCTATGGACAAGTCAGGGAGGGGGCTCCGTATTACGACAGGGATATCAGGGTTCCAAGGCTGCAGGCTGCTTCCATTAAACCTGGAGACCATGAAGTGTGGGTCGATTATGGAGATCATTACCTTGTGGAAAAGCGGGATATCGATCCCCTTGACGTTGTCGGATGGGACGGATATCTTTATCCATACGCCATGAACGTCAGCCTCATGGCACCCATAGTCGGAAAGCTGCATCAACCCCCGCCTGTACATGAGACATTCAGCGGGAAGTCATTCATGGTCGGGACTTTCCTGCCGAGGAAGTTTGACTTTCATCCCCGGGCAATCCCCATATCGTATTACCATAGCAACATTGACACGGATGAGGTCCTCTTCTACTCCACGGGGAATTTCATGAGCAGGAAGGGCATCAGCCCAGGTTCCGTTACGCTGCACGTCCGGGGGTTGATACATGGCCCGCAGCCAGGATCCGTGGAGAAATCCCTTGGATTGGAGTCCACAGATGAAGTGGCAGTGATGGTTGAGGCATACGACCCGCTGATGATCACACCTGAAGCAGAGAGCCTGGAAGATAAGAACTACATGAAGTCCTGGTATCAATGATACACAACTACACCTATCTCCCGATCCGGTCGGTATCATACGGGAAGGACAGTATTTTCCGGATTGGGGATTACATCAAGGAATCCAACGGAACCAGTGCAGTCATAGTCTCCTCGGCTTCGGTCTCCAAAACGAGGTTCTACTCATCGGTATTGAAGAAAGTCAGTATCAAAAATGCCGAATACACGGAAATCACGCAGCATGCGCCACTGGAAAAAATCAATGAGGTTGTAGATCTCATTAGGAAGACCAAGGCGGACGTAATTATTTCCGTCGGTGGAGGGAGCGTGATAGACTCCGCCAAGGCGGCAAAATACCTGGCGAAAAAGAAGAACATGGCACACATTGCCATACCCACAACACTTTCTGCATCAGAGTTTTCCCACATTGCTGGATATACCGAGGAACACATGAAAAAAGGGATCAGGGATAAGAGCCTGGCACCCCAATATGTCATTCTCGATCCTACAGGACCGGAGGAGACGCCTGATTGGCTCTGGCGATCCTCAGGCGTAAGGGCGCTCGATCACGCAGTGGAGACGCTGATTTCAGATGGGATAGGTGAGATAGGGACAACTTTCGCCCTAATGGCTATAAGTAAACTGTTCAAGAACCTCACCGGAATGAGTGAGGTGAATTTCCTGGAGTGCCAGCTTGCTGCGTGGTATTCGTATTTTGACGTCTACGACGCTTCAATGGGACTCAGCCATCGCATAGGAAAAGTCATTGGCGCGAAGTACAACATTCCACATGGCATAACCTCATGCATAACACTTCCTACGGTAATGAGATACTATGCGAAAAAGAGATGGAGGGAGCTTTCCCTGATCTCCATGGAAATCAGGGGTACCGGCCGGGAATCCCCGGAGACTGCCATGCTCTCAGCAGACATGGTGGAGTATTTCATAAAGAACCTTGGGTTCAGCCAGAAGTTGGCTGATTTCGGCGTTACAATCGAGGAACTTCCATCCATTTTGTCCGATCTGGGTGAGAACAGCGACGAGGTGAGGGACCTCATCAAAAGCCTTATGTGAAGTCACTGGATGGAAATTTCCTTCAGTCCGCTTTTTTTGTTAAGCTGCCTGCTGATGCTTATTGTGTTCACAACGTGAATTTCCACCTCAAGCAGTGGGTCTACCATCGCTGAGAAAAGGTGTCCCCCGTGAACGGCGTGATCGCGGCCTGCAAACGACACGTGGATGTGGAAACGCGGATCATTTGAGGCGATTGATCCATGGAAAGAAACTATTTCTGCGGGTTCAACATATTTCTGTTTCTCATACTCCCTTCCGTTAAAATATCCAACCTCTATGTCGTGCAGCATGCCTATTCCCCACTGGATCGTGCCGGATTCTATGCGGTAGAACTCAGCGATCCTGCCAAGCGACTCAAGGACATCTTCCCCGCCCTCCACCTTGAGGATTATGGTGTCATTCTCTCTTCTGTGCAACATAGCCCCTCAATCGGGGTAAAAGATTAAAACATGCCGAAAAGGGAAAAAAGAATCAATTGTTCTTGTCCGCAAGTCCCAGCCAGAATTTTTCCTCCAGTTTCAGTATGCCATCAGCTCCTGTCCTGAATTTTTTCTGGGCAACAGGATCATCCTTGTGCCCTCCTAGGACATCCTCCATGGCCTCCTCGTGGTGCTCCTCCAGTTCCCTGTGGAACGTGAAGTATTCTATGTCCATACTGGCATACTCCGGATGCTTCTTTACCCATACCTTGAAGCCGGCCAGTATCTTGTCCCACATGGGTATTGCCATGTTCTCAAGGCCGAATTCCGCACCTAGAGCCTCGAACTGGTCGCTAGCGAAGTATGTTCTCATGCCGTCCAGCCATGCTTTTGTTGTCTTGACCTGGCTCTTCCTGACCAGATCCTTTGGCTCTATCCCGATGCTCCTCAGGTATTTCCTGTAAAGGAGCTCATGCCTCTTTGTCGGGTCCATGTCACCTAGCTCGGAAACAAGGATTGTTGTCAGGTTCTTCGCATCATTTTCATCGGGCGTATTGACCAGCAGAACGGAGAGGATTGATACCCATTCCCGCGTAAAATGATAGAACTCCTCAGAGAACCTCTTGAACTCGCTGACAGAAATGTCACCTCTTGCAAACCTGTCAATGAATTCGTTGTTTATTGCGCTGTGCTTCTTCACAAATCCGTACATTTCACCATAAAAATCATTTTTCAGCTGCTGAACCATTTTGTCACCGATATTACATGATAACTACTCTATAAAATCTTTATGATTTGGCTATTTCGGATTGAAGGATCAGGTTGGATCCGCTTCTTCATTGCCTCCAGTACATGGCATGTACGCTTACTAAGGGTTTTTCAGGCATCCTGTACTTGGTGAAGGCTATCACACAATAAATCCTGTCAGCTAGAAGAAATTCAAATACGGGATATATTTCTACCATTTCAGTGGTGACAACAACATGCCGGACTTACTGGTGGAAATTATCCTGTATTCGTACATTGCCCTCCTTTCACTGATATTCATTGGGCTAACCTTAATTTCCATCGGAGGCAGGAAACGCACCTTGGCAGGTCCGAGCGATTTCAACCCCAGAACCCTTGTTATGGTGCCTTGCAGGGGCAATGACTTTTCCCTGAAGGAGAATCTTCTATCCCTGAAACAGCAGGATTATGGGAATTACGAAATAGTCGCAGTGGTGGACAGCCATGACGATCCAGCGGTCCCTGTGCTGAAGGAGGTTGGCATCAACACAATAATTTCAGGTTATGAGTGCATCGGATGCAGCGGAAAGGTCAGGGCAATTGCAACAGCCATCTCCACGTTTGATGAGTTTGATGCTTACGTCATCGCTGACTCTGACATACTTGCAGGAAGAGACTGGCTCAAGGACCTCGTTTCACCCCTTAAGGATTATAATTACGGTCTGGCCACAACTTTCCCATATTTCAGGCCGGTTGGCGGTTTCTGGTCAAGGGTAAAACTTGTCTGGGGGTTTGTTGGCCTGGGCATGATGGAATCCGAAGTCACGAGATTCGGCTGGGGAGGGTCTCTGGCCTTCAGGAAGGATCTGGTCGCCGGTGAGGAAAAGATGGCGCTATTTTCCTCTTCGGTTTCTGATGACATTGCACTTACTAAACTCTCAAACGCAGCCGGTAAGAAGATTTTCTACTCCAGGACTGCTCAGCCTGTAATAAATTCCCCGGATGACTTCAGGACATTCAACGAATGGGCAAACCGCCAGACCGCACTGTCAGAATCCTCGTCCCCGAAGGTGTTCCGATATGGCATACTCTTCTTCGGATCCACCGATCTCCTGTTCCTGAGCGCGATATTTCTTTCTGTATTCATTTCCCAGTTTTTCATTCTGTTCCTGCTGCCTTCCTTCATTACCGCATTCAAAAATTCGCGCAGGAGCAGGGAGTCTCGCCTATTTGTATTCCTCCTCAGCTTCCTCATACCCTTTGTCTACATGTACAACCTCCTTGCCGGAAGGAAAATGAAGACCATCAGCTGGAGAGGTAGGGAGTATGACCTTAAATGACTGGAAGACCCTTTGAAAAATCCCAGCCATACGCCAATATGTTGGCCAGTGCATACAAACACCTTGCTTCCATTGGCGATCCGCTTTCGCACATTGTGCGCAGCATCGGCGTGCTTGAGTTCAACCCCGACCAGGATATTTTCCGGAACGTCTGTGAGTCAATCATATGCCAGCAGCTCTCCTCAAGGGTGGCAGACGTGATCCTCAAGCGTGTTTATGCAGCCATTCCAAATGGGGAACTGTCGCCGAAGAACATACTGGGAGTAGACACTGCTGTTTTTCGCGGGTGTGGAATTTCTTACCGGAAAATTGAATACATAAAGGAATTTTCTGGCAACGTTCTGCACGGGAAAATAGACCTCGAAAAGCTTCAGGATGCTGATGATGAGGAGGCCATTGAGATCCTGGCAGCTTCAAGGGGAATTGGGATCTGGACAGCGAAGATGGTACTAATTTTTTCCATGGGGAGAACCGATGTCCTTGCCCATGAGGACCTTGGCATAAGGCTTGCCGTGAAGAATATCTACGGGATGGATGTCTTGCCGGATAAGGAACAGCTTGAGAAGATTGCCGAAGCATGGAGGCCATACAGATCCATCTCGAGCATGTATCTCTGGAAGCACAGGGATGGAGCCATGAACACCAGGTAGCGCTAAACCGAGAAACCCCTGCACATCCATGGAACCAGACTCAGACTGAAAGAAATTATGCGAGGATTAATATCTCGAAAAGTCTTTTATAACTTGGAAGGGAAAAAGATGACCGTTCCTGTGGATGCACTTTGTTTAA
>JAMDAM010000015.1 GCA_023484805.1 Thermoplasmatota archaeon
CCTGCTCCCCATGTCTCTTGCCCTCTTTATGTTCCTGCTCCATACGCCCGCAGCCAGGCCATACCTGGAGGAATTTGCAATCTCCACCGCTTCCTCGTCTGTATCGAATTCTGAAACAGATAAAACAGGGCCGAATATCTCCTCCCTTGCAACCTCCGATCCAGAAGGAACATCGGTCAGGATAGTCGGGGGGAAGAATAGTCCCTTATCAGGTGCTCCCTGCATATTCTTGCTGTAATAAACCTTGGCCCCATCACTCGTGCCCCTCTCCACCAGCTCAGAAATCTTCTGCCTCTGCTTTTCCGTGGTTATTGCGCTCACATCCGTTTCCATGTCCATGGGACTGCCAACCCGCATACCCTCAAGGTACGTCTTCATCCTGGCAAGGAACCTGTCCCTTATCCGTGAACTCACAAGGAGCCTGCTCCCGGATTCGCAAAGCTGCCCGGAATTCAGGTATATGCCAAACATGACGCCCTTTACTGCATGATCTATGTCACAGTCATCGAGAACAATATTGGGGGATTTGCCTCCCAGCTCAAGGGTTACCTTCTTTATGCTCTCGGAGGAGTCTCGCATTATCTTCTTTCCCGTTGCAGTGGATCCTGTGAAGCTGATCATGCCCACTTTCCTGCTGCCCGTCATTGCTTCTCCCACAGTTGATCCATCGCCAGTAATGACATTGACGACGCCGTCTGGGAACCCTACAGCCTTCATGTCAGAAGCCATCTCCAATGCTGTGAGCGGGGTGAAATGGGACGGCTTGAGAACGACAGTATTTCCCGCAACCAGGGCCGGCGCAAGTTTCCATACAGCCATGAGGAAAGGCACGTTCCATGGGGCTATTGATCCAACAACGCCCATGGGTGCGTACTGTATTTCACCCTCCGTATCAGGATATTCAGGATGGACTATATTCCTGGATCCGGTGAAATCGCCGTTGGTCGCAAAATACCTTATGTGATCTATGCCAAGCGGTATGTCCATCAGCATGCTCTGCCTTATTGTCTTCCCGGTGTTCAGGGACTCCAGCATGGCATATTCGTCGGATCTTTCCATGATGCGATCCGCAAGTTTCGACAGCAGTGCCTTCCTTTCACTCAGGGATGTCCTCAGCCATTTCCCATGGAATGAGTCGTAGGCTGCATCTATTGCCTCAAGGGTCTTTTCCCTGTTCCCCATGGTTATGCTGGCAATCACAGTCCCGTCTGCCGGGCTCTTCAGGTCATGCCTGTTGCCTTCCATGTCGAATTTTCCGTTTATGAAATTTCCATAACTTCTGATCATCTACACACCACCATATGCATCAGTGAACAGTTTCCTGATCTCGTCGCTGCCTGCGTCCCTGGGATTTGTGGTAACCCCTGTGGACTCGAATGCCATAGAAACAAGGGAATCTAGGGAGTTTGTAAATGCCTTTCTGTCTATTCCCGCTTCCCTTATTGTTACCGGCTGGCCTATTGACCTGAAATAGGATCTCAGGCTGTCCTGCAGCCTTTTCCCCCGGAATCTGCTGTCGAAAAGAGAATTAAGTTTCTCATATTTGTCTGCGCTTGTCTCATAGTTGTATTCAACCACATGCGGCAGGAACAGCCCAACTGTCCTGCCATGTGCCATCTTGAAATGGGCACCGAGCGAATGTCCCAGTGCATGGGCAAGTCCTATCTGGGAATTTGAAAAGGAGAGTCCGGCCATTGAGGCGCCTATGTGCACCCTGGACCTGTGTTCCACGTCTCCCGGTTCCGAGAGCACTCTTTCAAGGCTGCCGAGTATGAGGGAAAGCGCCTTTTCGGCCAGTGCGTCAGAATACGGGTTGTTCCACTGGCTTACGTATGATTCCACTGCGTGGGTTATGGCATCAACGGCAGTATTCCTGGTCTGTTCCGCCGGAAGCCTGAGAACCATCTGAGGATCCAGTATTGCATAGTCCGGCAGTATCTCTGGCGATGCAAGTTCATTCTTCCTCCTTTCATTCTTTTCCGAAAGAACGGCAGCCCAGGAACACTCGGATCCTGTACCGCTGGTCGTGGGAATCTCAATCAACCTGCTTTTCTTCCTGAGGTTCAGCGGCACGAGCGGGGTGATGTCGTATACAGAAATATCCGGCCTCTCGTACTTGGCAAACAGAATCTTGGCAGTATCCATGGATGATCCACCTCCCAGGCCTATTATCCAGTCCGGCGAAAAATTAATCAGGGCGTTCATGCCGGAAATGACCTGTTCCTCATCCGGTTCCTCGGATATGTTGCCTATGACCACGGACTCTGCACCTTCGGGAAGTGAGTTCCTTACCTTCCCGGGAAGGTCTGTATTCAGCAGGAACCTATCAGTGACTATGGCTGCCCTCTTTACCGGAAGCGTTGACAGGAAGGATAGTGCATCATCACCGTACACAATCTGGGGGCTTCTGAAAAACCACGTACTAAATCACGCTCCACTCATTACTGGTGGCCTCAAAATATTTCCCAGCCTGGAAATACGCTTTATACTTCATGGTTATACAACCTATTTTTCTATATAGAAGTTACCGCACTCTCCATGGCGAACTATGAGTGGAATTGGATCTCTACCGGATGGCTTTCACGCCGGAGGAGCGGATTTTCTGCCTTCAAGAATAATGCCAGTGGGGTAACCACAATAGATGCATTCTCCCTCCGGGGTAAGCATTATCTTCGTTGTCCTGAAAACGTTCCTTTCCACTATGACCCTCCCACAGCCCGGGCAATAGGTGTTTTCATATCTGTGCCCCGGGACATTGCCAACGTATGCATACTTGAATCCCATTTCCACTGCAATGTCATGGTGACGTTCCAGGGTCTCAACCAGTGTGGGCGGGAGATCCTGCAGCTTGAAGTCGGGATGGAACCTAAGGAACTCCACTGGCACATCGTTTCCGACGCTATCGAGAATCCTGCCAAGCATGTTCCTCAATTCCTCGGTGCTGTCGCCGATCCCGGGAAGTACCAGATCGGTTATCTCCAGGTGTATTCCCGCCTTCCTGAATCCTTCCAAGGTATGATATATGGGTTCTGCGCTCGGCACTGAAATGTACTTCCTGTAGAACTGCGTGCCCGCATTTCCCTTGAAATCCACAGTGGCAGCGGTGAGAAAATCCTTGGCCATTGCTATGGATTCATCCGTTTCAAAACCATTTGTGACGAAGATGTTTATCAGTCCCTTCTTCCTGGCTATGACCCCGATGTCATGGGCAAATTCCATGAAAATGGTCGGCTCATTGTAGGTATAGGCAATTCCCCTGCATTTCAGCCTTATCGCCTCGTCAACCACATCCTCGGGCGTGATCTCTGTCCCCTCTGCTTTTCTCCTCTGGCTGATATCCCAGTTCTGGCAGTAGGCGCATGCATAGTTGCAGCCGGTCGTGGACAGCGAAAAAATCCTGGAATTGGGAAACATGTGCAGAACAGGCTTCTTCTCGATAGGGTCAACGTGCATGGCAGAGACAAGGCCATATACAGAAAGATACAATTTTCCGTCCAGATTGGTCCTTACGCCACAGAATCCAGTCTGTCCGGGTTTCAGGATGCAGTATCTCCAGCAGGCTGTACATTTTACCCTCCCTTCTCCAATTTCCTCATAGAGAACTGCTTCTTTCATACGTATGCCACCATGGATGCGTATCCAACCACAGGCTCCTCATCTCCAGTAACCTCCCCGGATGTGGTGTGGTGCAGCAGACTTATCTTCCCTCCAAGTTTTTTTGTTACCTGCATCAGTGTGGCTATTGATCCATATCCGCAGGCACTTACGTCTGCTTCCCTGAGTGTCCTGTAAAATCCTCCGAGATCGAGTTCCACAATTTTCTCAATCAGAGCCATATCTTTCCGTACCGTTATATCCTGCTTCTGGTAGTGATTGAGGTCCGAGCTTGCAATTATTGTGAAACCATCAGCGTGCCTTGCCAGCGAGTCTCCAAGCGGTATCGCCACATCCTTCTCCTGGTACCACATGCATATGGGCATGAATGTGAAATCGCTGCCATAGATACGCTGCAGGAAAGGTATCTGGACCTCAATGGAATGCTCTGCGTAGTGTGACCTTGGATCATTTTCCATAAATGGCAGGTCCGCCATTATCTCGTTCATGATCCCGACATTAACTTCGGCAACTCCCAGCGGCGTCTCCCATTCATCCATCCCGGTGCTCACGCTTGACCCTATTCCCCTGTGGTTTGGTCCCAGAATTACGAAGTCATGCAGCCTGGAATACCTCTGTATCATCCTGTAGGAATATGCAGCCGTCCCTCCAGAATACTCGTACCCAGCATGGGGCACAATAACGCCTATGATCCTCTTTATCTCAATGTCCGGCAAGACCACAGATGCCAGTGCCCTGTCTATTGCAGACTCAAGGTCAGATTTCACGGCTGGATAGAACATTCCGGAAACGGCCGGATGTCTCATGCATTAACAAGGCAAGACCGAATAATTAACCTTTGTTTTTTCAAATTGTGCCCAGTTCTGTGCGGATTTCATTAAGTTGGTATAAGTTTCATGTGTTCCAATCGCTCGCGCAAGACGGTGTAGGATCAATTATTATACTTCGCAGTTGATTATTACATGATCTCCATGAAAATCGACGAAGTTTCCAGGATGACGCCAGAGGACGGGAGGGTTCTGCTGAAAATCGCACGGGAATCGGTAGAAGAACACACCCTGAGGATGCGGATACCGGCGGTCAGAAACATAGACCCCTCCATGAAGCGGAATGCCGGAGTCTTTGTTACCCTTAAGATTAACGGGGAACTCAGGGGGTGCATAGGCTTTGTGGAGCCTATCTATCCTCTTTACATTGGAGTGCAGAAGGCTGCAGTCTATGCAGCAACTGATGATCCCAGGTTCCCGCAGGTCAGCGAGGATGAGCTTGGCCATCTGGAATACGAGGTTACGGTCCTCAGCGAAACCGAAGAGATCAGGATTGGAAAGGATACAGACCTGAATGCCCTGATCATCAGGGGAGTGCACGGGCTGGAGGTATCCAGGGGCATACGCAGCGGGCTTCTGCTGCCGCAGGTGATGGAGGAGCTTGACCTGAGCCCGCTGCAGTTCCTGGATGAAACCTGCATAAAGGCGGGCATGAAGGTCAGTTGCTGGAAGGACCCTGAAACAAGGGTATACAGATTCATGGGAAAGGTATTCTCCTAGCTTTCAAAGGAAAAGCTTCGGAATTTCTGAATTTACGTTGACTACCAGCACTCTCACCTCTTTTCCTTCTCGCAGCCAGGCCATTTCTTCGAGATCGGCGCCTGCTATCCTTGTCTCTACGCCGAAACCCTTTGCAACGGATGCGATATCAAGGCCCAGGTTGAAGAAATCTGCGTTTTCGAGCCCCGGATAGTAGCTTTTGGAATAGCTTTTCAGTATGCTGTATCCACCGTTGTTGAGGACAAGTATCTTCAGGGGAATGCCATAGAGTTTTGCAGTCCACAGGCTCTGAACTGTATACATGAAAGACCCGTCTCCTATAATCAGCAGAACCCTGTCCGTGACCGTTGCTATCCCCATGGCCGCAGGGATGCCCCAGCCAAGCTGGCCGCTTCTTGCAGAGAAATATCGCAGATGGGAATATCCCATCACGCTCCTCACAGTGGGGGAAGCCGATATGGACTCATCCACTATTGTGTAGCCTTCAAAGTTTTTCCTGGCAGTGGACATCACAAAATTCAGTCCCATGCCACGCTTTTCCCTCGCCACAGTGGTAGCAAAGCTGTAATCGTCCGCCCTTTTGAAATTTCCCTTCCTGGACACCATTGATTTTGCTGCTGAGAGGAACAGTCTAGGATTCATTGTGTAACTCTTGCCGATCCTGTTGGATACATCCATCCCCACAAACAGGATATTCTTTCCCGGTAAAAGGGGAGAAGGAAGGTAAGGATAGAGGGTTATATCGCCGCCCACAAAAACTATGAGATCATGCTGCAACAGCTTCAGGTTAATCAGGGTGGTGGCGGGGAGAAGGTCGCCGGCGTAGCTTGTATCCGATGATCTGAACATTGCCCTGTTTCCCAGAGGTTCACCATATACCGGGCAGCCCAGGGCGTGGGCAAAGTCAACCGCTTCATCATGGGCATTGAACGCGTCTATCTCGTAACCGTATACCAGTGCAGGGTTGCTGGAATGGTTAATCATGTCGGCTATCTCCCGCACCGCCTCGTTATCCACAGTATTCACATTCGGGTTATGTTCCACCAGATCCACCTTTGCGGACTCCTGGTCCATGACGTTCATTGGAAAGGACAGGAACACCGGACCCATTGGTGGTGTCATAGCAATGGATCTTGCCCTGGCTATTGCAGGGGCTATGTCAGATGCCTGGGTCACCTCTATCTTATATTTCACGGCATCTCCCACAAGGGAAAGGAGGTTGTGATACAGCAGCGGGTCGTAGAAGGCATGCCGCATGTCCTGCTGGCCTGCGGTTATTATTACGGGAGACCTGTTTATCCTCGCCGTGTGTATAAATGCCATTGAGTTTGCAACCCCCGGAAGATCATGCAGGTTGACCAGAGTAGCGTCACCGCTTGCCTGTGCCGCGCCATCTGCCATTCCCACAGATATGGAGTCATGCAGCGTCAGGATGTAACCCTTTATCTTTCTCAGCATGGGTATCTCCGTTGTCCCAGGGTTTCCGAACACGGGGTATAGGTCAAGGGACTCTATGGCATCCTCGAATAACTCATAGCCTTTCATAATTGCACCCTGTATAGCGGGTCGACTCCCTGGGCATAGCGCAGCACGTTTGAAACCGTTTCGGTGATGAATCTCTGCTGGCTTTCCACCGTAACTCCAGCTATATGCGGTGAAAATATGACATTGTCCAGCCTGAAAAGTTCCGAACTGAAGTCGGGAGGTTCAGCAGGGAATACATCAAGGCCAGCTCTTATTCCCTTCCCCTTAACGGCCGCGATCAGGGCCTGCTCATCCACAACTTCACCTCTTGATGTATTGATTAGGATGGCACCGTCCTTCATTTTCCCGAACGCAGATGAAGAGAACATTCTCTCTGTTTCTTTCGTAAGCGGTACGTGTATGGAAATAACGTCACTCACCTCAAGCAGACGTTCAAATGGAAGATAGGTCAGGCCGAGATTTTGTTCCCTTTCCTCAGGGAGTCTCCGTACGTCGTGATACACCATGCCCACCTCGAAGGGCAGCAGCCTTTCAGCCAGCCGTATGCCTATTGCGCCCATTCCCACTATGCCAAAGGTCTTGCCCTTCAGCTCCCTGGAACCAGTGATCATTGGCCAGTTACCGTTGCGGAGTTCGTTGTCCAGGAACCTCATGTCCTTCAGCAGGGACAGAACCATGGCAATGACGTGCTCTGCCACGCTTTCCTTGTTCGCCACAGGAATATTGCTCAGCATCACTCCCTGGTTCCTGACTGCGTCAAGGTCCACGTTATCGTATCCGGTGCTCGCAACCTGCAGGAATTTCAGAGAGGGGAATTTTCCAAGCAATTCGCTGTCAACCCGGGTGAATGTTGTCACCACCAGGACATCCGCTTCGCTCCTCTCGAAATCCGTATCCGTACGGACCTCCAGGTCTGGAAGTACCTGACCTGTACTTGCCTTTATGTCATCTATGGGCAGGAATGCGGGTAATATTGCCATTGCTTTCATGGATATGATAACGGGTTAGGAGGATAAAAAATATTCCAGTCATTCAGGCGTTAATGATATAACTACTACGGTGCCTGCGAAAGCGGTATTATGGTGAATGTCAGAACAAACATTACAAGTGCGAATATGCCTATTGCAATGTCCCTCCTGGAAAGCTTTGAATAATCATCAAGCGCGGGAGGATGGTTTATGCCAACGAATATAACGAATATCGCAAGAATCCACCATCCAGTGTAGAACGTCCCTATTATTATGAGGAAGATCACGAATGCGTACCCTATAAATGAGGATCTCCGGCCAAGAAGCCCCCTTACAACGTGGCCGCCATCAAGCTGCCCGACGGGAAGAAGATTCATCGCTGTAGCGAACATTCCCACCCAAACGGCAAAAACCATTGGAAATACGGGGGTGATGGACGATGAGGTCAGTCCGAATAGGTTGTATATTATCGGCAGGTGGATGAGGTAGGGGAAGGTGTTCTCTCCCGGTATGGCTCTGTAAATATCCTTCAGGTAGTTCGCAACAAACAGTAAGGGAAGGGCAGTCACGAAACCGAAAATGGGGCCGGCTGCGCCTATCTCTGCCATTGCCCTCCTGTTCGGGATTGGATCACGGAGCGAGATGAATGCCCCAAAGGTGCCGAGGCCGATGGGGAACGGTATGAAAAAAGGCAGAGATGCCTTCACCGCGAATCTCTTGGCTACGATGTAATGACCGAGTTCGTGAATCCCGAGTATGAGCATCAGGGGCAGGGAGAAGAACACAAAACCATACAGCAGGCTTATGTACTCTGCATCTGGTCCTGGAGAAACAAAGTCCGCTGAAAGTTGCGATCCAACGTATATGGTGGATGCCAGCGTAAGAACCAGCATTACTACGTTGACCCAGTTTTCCCTGTACCTTACTGGAGGTCGACGAGATACTTCGACAAAATTCTCACCGTCCTGCTGTACGAAAGGTATGTATCCAATCGGTACCAGTTCCTTCCTCAGTTCGTCAAACTGTGCCGTAAAATCGGGGTTGTCACTGTAAAAGAACAGGAACCTGATCGCCATGGGGCTGACCTGTGTCTCATATGTGTTGATATATTTCTTCACAGTATTGACAACGTTTTCCAGGTCATCGCTCTGTACCTTCAGAATTTTTATCTGGTTTTCCATAGTGATCAGTTTTGAACTTTACCCCAGCTTAACGGACGTTAATCACATTTCATAACTCACTGACCCGCTGGGGAATTTTCAACCATCCTCTGATCGGATGTTCACTGCAAGGTGGCGCACCATATGCTGCATCCGAAGCCCATGGGACTGGTGAATTATAGTTCCGCGTCGTCATAGGTGATCATGAATCACACTTACTAATTAACGGAACGGAAAGCTAATTGAAGTATTGCTTTTAACCTTTTACACTGAAAAGCTTATCGAATTATCAATAAACGAGATTAAACAAAGGACAAAAAGGGTAGTACCCAGTCTCAAAGGCATTAAGGACATATTGACAAGCCACCTGCGTCCCTTGCAAAGTCGCCTTGATAACAGAAGATTTCATTGGATAGAAGTTGAATGCATGCTACCACAGAGACGACTCCGCTGTTGTTCGGCAGTGTTGCGCACAATTCTCGTCTACTTTGCTATTCCCTTAAAGTCCATGACTGTAAGAATTATAACAGGCATTGCTCTTCACATGACAAGGGCTTGTGGTCTAGCGGTTATGACATCGCTCTCACACAGCGAAGGCCGCCGGTTCAAATCCGGCCAAGCCCATTGTATGAGAATTCCCTTGTTTTTTAGGTGCAACTGGCATTAACCACTAAGTACACAATAGCGATTGTAAGTTGTGATGCGTATGGATAAATTCCATGGAATCATAATTCAGGAGAGTCTCAGGGATCCATCTGTGTTGCGCAACGTTACAATACTGGGCACTAAACAGGGTAAAGATTGGAAGCTATTGGTCGTGAGTGTTCCGGACTCTCGAATGGACAGCGTTCTGGAATTGGTAAAATCGAACCTCAGAACCGATGAGGGCATATCGTACTACGCACATTTCTATTCTAACGATAGGCTGATCCTTGTCTTTCCGGATCGGGTGTTCCACATCAAACCTAACAAAGAAACATGGAAACCCGTCGTGGACTATGGTTTATCCATGGGCATTCCAAAGGAGCAACCTGAATTTTTCCCAAATAGTTTTGAGGATGAATCTTTCTAGGAGGACGCTTCGCAGTCATTTCAGGTACCTTTTAGTATCGGTGCTTCGATATGCTGTGATTATGAAAGGTATATTATTAATCTCTTTGTAGACCACAACGACGACGCTGTCATCAAATTGCTTGAAAGCCTTCTTCAGTTCTTCAATCTGTACCAGTCTGTCTGGATTGGAAATTACCTTCCCGACCATTTCTTTAGATAGCCCCCGTTCACGAATGCGCACGAGAGAGTGCGTGGAATAGTTAATAATCATTTAGCCATCGATACCACGTTTCCAATTTGCTTAGTTATCAATTGGCTGATACTGACCTTGTTGCTCGAGAAATTGAGAATTTCCATTCCTAAGATTCTGTTATCCTTGTCAAGATCAACAAAAGTGTATTCGTCCAACTCTATGGTTCGGGAAATCTTACCCTTGACCATTCGTATATAAGCAGCATCCGACTGAGAATCGTACTCCAATAGGTATTTGTACACGACACTTAGATAATGAAGAATAGCCATAAACTTTTCCGTCTCTCTAAAACTCTCCTGTCATGGGACTTTGTTGAAATATCTGGATTCGATTAAGAAATTAAGCAAGTCCAGTCAAGCCCATTTTTAAAAGTAGAGTTTATCTGTCTGGCATGTTAAGCTTTGCCTCCCATATGATAGGTAGATAGAGGAGAAGGTATGTAAGGAAAAACTGATATGTCTTATACAAGTATGCAGAGCATGAAGGACGAGACTATAATCAGGTCTCAGAAATCCACGCTGGTGGAACACCGGAAGCGCAAAGCACTAGGTGAGTTCTCATCACACGATGCCTTCATCCAGTACCTTATGAAGGCATATCCCGTGAATGCTCCGCAGGGAGAGGTGGTGAAATAGATATAGAAGAGAATAAACGTTCAAGAGTCAACTCCTCGA
>JAMDAM010000022.1 GCA_023484805.1 Thermoplasmatota archaeon
AAAACCTTATAAATAGAGGGAGGGGATAATCAAAGGTGCAGATACTCGGATACACAATACCTTCATTGCAATCTGTTCTTGGTTCCTTGAACCTTTTGCAACTGGGGTTCATTGGTATGATAATAATCATTCTCCTGATTTTTGCCGTCAGGATGACTGTTGCGCTTCATGGAACCAAGTATACATTTTTCAGGGTCGCGTTTGTTCCCATAGTCTATACAGTTTTCACCACATACCTGTTCTACCAATCCATCGGGATGAACCTGTCGATCCTCGGGACCGCTTATGTGCTGCACTCCTACGTGTTACTGATTCCTGCAGGACTTATAATCGGCTTCGCAGGGGGAATCAAGGCGGGAAAGAGCGTCAGGATATATGAAAAGAAGGGAAATAGATACTTTAGAAAATCACTCTGGATCAGCCTTTTCTGGACCTCCTCATTCGTGCTAGAATTTGTGTCCCTGATATATTTTCCTGCACTCAATATTAGCCTTATCTTTACCGGACTCCTTTCTCTGGCTACCGGAATGCTGGATGGGCAGGCTATCAGGACGCACTTTGTCAATAAGGCATACATCACTGGCCAGAATCCAGACTAATATATTTTACTATATATTTTGTCAGCCATATTTTAATAAAAATTGGGAAAGATTTTAATATTAATTAAGGGTAATAAGTGAACCGGAGAACATGAGGAAATGAAAGAGATATTGCATGAAGAAGATAATGCCGTGTCACCCATAATAGCCACAATTCTCTTGATTGCAATAACTGTAGTTCTGGCTGCTACACTTTATTCAGTTATCGGTGGATATACATCGTATCTGGGGTCGACAACTCCCACTGCTTCGCTAACGGTCACGGACCTGAATACCCAGACTGACTCGTCGTACATGATCTACATCTCTTCTGTGAGCCCCAACGGCAACATATCCCTGTCTGATGTTGATCTGCTCATCACGAACAGCACGGGAACTGTTTCGGAGATAAACCTTGGCTTTGCCGTGCCACCAGGATCTTCCAACACACAATCAACCTCCCCATGGAGCATCACTGTGAGTGCCGGAAATTACCTTGGGGAGAATCCGGTTATAACAGTCAAGAGCACCCTAGGGATACAGACGATCTCCTACCTCGAACTTATTGACACAACCACGCACGGAACCATTGCAACGGATTCCCCGTCACTCCCATGAAAATAGTTACCTATTATGAAGATACCTGCTTCCTGAACTCCTCTATGGATGTTGTTGCAGGGAGGCAGGCGTAATTCTTGCATACATATGCCATGGCCTTTCCATCATTTATGTCCTTAAGTTCCAGCATGAATGTGGAATAGAACTCATGCCCCTCCCTTCCGACTGCAGTTATGGTCATGTTCGGGTTATAGTTCTCCTGGGCTATCTTGATCATTTTGTCTCCGGTATTGTCATCCCCTCGGATGATTTTCACATGGGTTGTGGGTCCGATGGC
Organism: Thermoplasmatota archaeon; assembly: GCA_023484805.1. Classification (GTDB taxonomy): domain Archaea; phylum Thermoplasmatota; class Thermoplasmata; order Thermoplasmatales; family Thermoplasmataceae; genus B-DKE. The sequence continues at coordinate 1,474 of JAMDAM010000022.1, forward strand.
AAAATCGAGGGCACACATCAGGTACAGGTGGAAAACCGGTGCCTCCGATACTGTCCCGTACAGGGAATCAAGAGATTTTACCGCGATACCGCTGAGGCTCTCATCGTCAACAAGATGCGACAGACGCAACAGATTCAGTATCTGGACAGAGTTACCTGAGGGTATTGCCCCATCGTACCATTCCTTTCTCCTTCCCCCAACCTCGTTCCTGTAGGTGGCTGTAAAGAAAAACCCGTAGTCCTTCGTGTCAAGGAACTCCTTGATGGCAGTTCTGTTAAGCCTATCCGCATTTTCCAGATATTTGGTTTCCAGCGAGACCTCGTAGAGGTCAATGAGCCCGTTTATCAGGAATGCATAATCGTCAATGAAACCCTCAATGGCCGGTGAACCTTCGCGGAATGTGTGAAATAGACGGTTTTCTCCGGCATCCATCCTCTCGAGGATGAAATCGGCGGTCTCCACCGCGATTTTCAGAATATCGCTTTTGCCGGTAGCCCTGTAGCCAAGAGAGAGCGCAGATATCATTATCCCGTTCAGGCTCGTGAGGATCTTGTCGTCAGTGTGTGGCCTTGTTCTTCCGGACCTGTAATCAAGCAGCTTCTTCCGGTCCTGCTCTATCCTATGGGAAAGGGCATTCGGTTCCAGGGACATCTGGCTAGCCAGCTCAGCTATGTCTTTCTCCATGTAGAGGATGTTCTTCCCGGTGCTTCTTCCGGTCGATTCGTCATGGTAGTTGCCCATCTGGTTTGCGTTGAATGCGTCAGCAAAAAATTTTCCCTCCACCTCACCAAGGACAGCCAGTATCTCAGAATATGTCCATGTATAATATTTGCCTTCAGCGCCTTCGCTATCTGCATCGATTGCTGAGAAGAATCCTCCTCGCGGATCGTGCATTTCAGCCATGAGGAAGGAGAACAGGTCCCCGATCATCTCACCGTAGATTTTCTTTCCGGTGACTTGTTGCAGCTCAGCGAGGGCTATCATTATCATCCCCTGATCGTAAAGCATCTTCTCAAAATGTGGCAGAAACCATCCAGCATCGGTAGAGTATCTGTGAAATCCGTGTCCTATGTGGTCGTGTATACCTCCGAGATTGATCTTCTCAATTGTCCTTTCTACCATCATGAGTGCAGCCTCGTCATGGTATCTGCGGAAATACCGCAGGAGAAAGATCAGGTAGTGGGGCGTTGGAAATTTTGGTGACAACCCGAACCCTCCGTTCTGCCGGTCAAAGTTTTCGCTCAGTTCCCTGAAGGAATCCTTCAGGAATTTCTCTTCCACGAGATTTCCTGGCCTAGATGCGACTCCCGCTTCAAGTTTCGAGACAATTTCGTTTGCCCTCTTCATGAGATCGTTTCCCTGCTTCTTCCATAGCTCCCCTACTGCATCCGACAGATCTATGATTCCCATTTGTTCACCACGCGACCTCCTTGGAATGTAAGTCATGGCAAAAACAGGCTTCCTGTCTGGCGTAACGATCATGTTTAGCGGCCATCCTCCAGAGCCTGTCAGTATCTGGCTGGCGGTCATGTAAAAATTATCTATGTCCGGCCTCTCTTCACGGTCGACCTTGATGCACACGAAATTGCGGTTCATTGCGGCAGCCACTTCTTCGTCCTCGAATGACTCGTGCTCCATCACATGACACCAGTGACAGGTCGAATATCCTATGCTCAGAAATATGGGCTTATTTTCATTTCTTGCCCGTTGGAATGCTTCCTCGGACCATGGATACCAGTCCACCGGATTATGTGCATGCTGGAGGAGATACGGACTCTTTTCATTGATCAGCCTGTTGTCGTGGTTTTTCATAATGTAAATTCCCATTGCTCTATGGATATTTAACATTTGTTAGCGTATTTTCCTACTTCGCAGGATGATCGACGGAGAGTTTCATACAGGCGGCGTTGAGATAGAGGAGATATATCCTGGTCTGCTAGCTCAGGGAACCACGTAACTGGATTTAGAAAGAATACACAAATGATAAGCCATCCCTGCAAACCGGCGGTGAACATCCCTGTGATTAATAATCAGCCGAGCATGTTTAATATGACAGTGCCTTATTACAAAGCAGATGAAGAAGGCAATACTCATCCGTCACGGGGAGAGTGAGGCTAATGTTCGTGGAATCCTATCTGAGGAACTTGAGTATTACAACCTCACCGAATCTGGCAGAAGCCAGGCTGAGCGCATCGGGAACATACTGCGCAATTACCGCATTGACGGTATATTCTCCAGCCCTATCCTCAGGACAAGGGAAACCGCGGAGATAATTTCCAGAGCAACGGGAAGAAGGGTGGAGATCCTGGAGGACATTCGTGAGTCAGGACTAGGAGATTTCAATGGGAAACCATTCCAGAGCCTGCCGTTTGGCGGAAGGGAGGAGCTTGGCATGGAACCGTGGTCCTCACTGGTTAAGCGGATGGTCGGTGCACTTGAAAGGCATGAGGGAAACTTTGTGTATGTCAGCCACGCCTTGCCCATAAGGGCTGCTGTAGCACATTACCTGGGCATGAATGAGCTTGACAGCTATGGCATTGAAATCAGGTACACATCCATTTCAGCCATAGATTTAAGCAACGGCAAGGTACTCTGCATAGGGTCCCTGAAACCGAGCAAGAAGATTGAGTCAGCCTTTTCATGAATTGCCCTGCAGATTCCTGAAAACAAGTAGCAGGAAAGCAAGGGAAAGAAAGAGCATGCCGATAATGAGAAGGGCGTTTAAGGAAGAGACAACGCTGTTGGAGTATAATGAAAGAACCGCTCCCGCATATAATCCCCCGACAAACTGGCCGCCGTATTGAAAGGAGTTAAAAATCCCCAGGCCAGATCCATAATAGCCGGTTGAAGACAGGCGGGAAACCAGTGGGGGAAATGCAATATCATACAATGCATACCCAATGAAGAAAAGTGTGCTGCCGAAGAAGAGGTAATACAGGCCAGATGCCGAAAGGAAGAGTACAAATGGGGTGCTTGCAACCAGTATGACCACAGATCCTACAGCCACAATTTTGAATTTGCCCCTGTCCGCAAGTATCGATGACAGGACGGCAATTACGCCTGCAATGAAAAGTGATGGCAGCAGAAATTCATAGAAATCAGATACTGGCAAAAATTTTTCCGATATCAGCGGGAGGTGAAAATAGAAATATGCCATATATGCAGAGATAAAGAGACCGGATCCTGCCATTAACAGGTGATTGAAGTTCAGCTTCCCCCGTGTTCCTTCCCTTATTCTTTTAAGCGACGGATTTATGAACAGGACGGAAGCCATTGAAATCATGCCGGCGACTGCAGTTATGAAGAATATCCAGCGGATTCCAACCGCTGCGCCTATTACTGGACCCAGGAGCGTTCCAAACAGGAACGAAAGTCCCACTGGAATGCCTATCATGGCCATTGCAAAATTGCGCTGGTTCTCCTCGACGTTTTCCTGCACCATTGCACTCACTGTCGACGACACTGCCCCGCTGCCTGCAATCAACCTCCCGGCTATGAGGCCGTAAATATTTACGGGATTCCAGCAGATCAGGTTTCCCACTATGAAGGGTATCATACCAAGGAAAATCACGTATTTCCTTCCAATCCTGTCAGAAAGCCTGCCCATCGGGTACTGGAACATAGCCATGGTGATTCCATAAGAACCAAGTGCGAGACCCACCATCAGCGGCGAAGAGGAAAATTCATAGCCGTATATTGTAAACACAGGAAGGGAGAAGAATATCCCGAGAGTCCGGAGCGAGATGATTGCCGATCCTGTACCTATTATCCTTTTTTGTATGGCATTGAAGTGATTCATGGAATAACTACCGGATACATCCAGAATCCTTATTTCGCCAGGGAACTGACAGCGCCTGCGACTAACTCCGCAATCTCGGAGATAAACCGTTCATCTTCACCGTGAAAAGCGCTTCTGGTATCTGAGTCTATATCTATCTCTCCAACAGGCTTCCCGCCATGCCTGACGGGGACTACAAGTTCTGATTTAGTGTTTATGAAACAGGCGAGATAAGTGGGATTTGAATGAACATCAGCCTCGTTCACTATGGCATTCTGTACTATGGCCTGGCTGCATAGCCCATCACCAATGCTGATCTGTTCATGCTCAGTCCGATCACCTGCATAACTGTGCAGGACCAGTTTATCACCTGCAACAATGTAAACTCCAACCCAGTTGTATTTTCCGTTGTAAGCTTTCAGGTCCTCGCACAGCTTCTGCAGATAACCCGGTCCATGAGAAACTATTCCCTCCTTTGCCCTAGCAATGAAATGGGCATTGTCTTCTGGTTTCACGATTGAAGATTTATATTTTATATTAATACATGTTGGAGCCATCTAAGAGAATGCCTGACGTGATATCTTAAAGACCCCTGTTAAATATTAATATGCTCGCCACATACAGCATCAGCCTCAAATGCAAATAAAGGACACCATGAAGGGGAAAACCGAGTTTCATGAACTGCATAAGGGCAGGGTCAACATGTTTGTATGCGGACCAACCGTTTATGACATTCCGCATGTTGGAAACTCGAGGGTATATGTCTTCTTTGATATGGTTGCAAAATATCTCAGGACAAGGGGCTATTCAGTGTTTTACCTCCAGAACATAACCGACATAGACGACAAGATTATAAACAGGGCCGCAGAAGAGGGAAGCGACTATCAGGCAGTATCAGATAGGTATTATTCACTCTACATGGACATAATGAAAAGCCTGGGGATTGATAGCGTAAACATATACGCCAGAGCCACCCTGTACATGGATGAAATAATCAGCCAGATCCAGAGGTTGCAGGATCTTGGTTACGTCTATGCCACAGACGATGGCCTGTATTTTAGAATCCGAAAATTCGTGGACTATGGAAAACTCTCAGGGCAGGACATTGATCACATAGAGGCGGGCGCAAGGGTTGAAGTGAACGAGAAAAAGGAGGATCCTGGAGATTTTGCCGTGTGGAAGTTCAGGAAGCCGGGCGAACCATTCTGGAACTCCCCCTGGGGAGAAGGCAGGCCAGGCTGGCACATCGAGGATACTGCAATCACTGAGTGTCATTTCGGGCCATCGTACGACATCCACGGCGGAGGTTCAGACCTGATTTTCCCACATCACGAAGCTGAAATCGCGCAGATGAGGGCAATCAGCGGATTGCCAATCCTGGCCAGCGTGTGGATGCACGTTGGGATGCTGAACATTAACGGCAACAAGATGTCGAAGTCCCTGAAGAATTTCATCACCATTGATCAGGTAATGAGATCCCACAGCAGGGAGGAAATTAGGTTTTACTTCCTGAATTCGGGATACAGGAGCACAATGATCTTCTCGGATGCAGCCCTTAAGGAAAGTTCTGAAACCCTGAAACGGATACAGACAACCTACGACAAACTGGTTATAAAAGCGGGTGGACGCGCATCATTGTATGCTGATCGCCAGGGGATTAGCCAAAAGTTGCAGGGAATCATGGATAACGACTTTGACTCAAGGGAATTTTTCGCCGAGATCATGAAAATGACAACAGAAATAAACCGGGCTATAGACTCCATGGACGCTGAAAGCGCTGCATCTTACCTCGGCATCTTCAACTGGATGAATTCCTTCATGGGAATCCTGAAGGAGAAATCTGATGAGGGAATTCCAGTGAAACTGGTTGATGACCTTATCAGTCTCAGGAACCAGATGCGCAGGGAGAAGATGTTCTCGGTTTCAGATGCCATACGGGAAATTCTCTTCAGGAATGGAATAATACTGGAAGACAGGGAAGGTGTTACTGAATGGCGAAGGTCGTGAGGAAGGCAGGAGCAGGAAGCGCCATTGTTGTGGTGGATTTGGTCAATGACTTTGTCACAGGCGTCTTTGGAAATGGACGCGCGGTGCGTACTGCCGAGAGGACTGCAGAATTTCTCCAGAAAGTCGGAAACACATTGCCTCTAATATTCACGATGGACACACATCTTGAGAATGACCCTGAATTTGCGGTATGGGGCAGGCACTGCGTTGCTGGAACAGAAGGCAGCATGCTCGCCAAGGTACTTTCATCATTCGAGGGGCACAGAATCACCAAAAGGCATTTTGATTCCTTCTATGACTCCGATCTGGACGGCGTACTGCGGGCAAACGGAATATCACGCATATTTCTCAGCGGGATCTCAACCGATATATGCGTTTTGCACACAGCTGCTGGGGCGTTCTTCAGGAACTATGGCATCAGCGTGATTTCAGACCTTTGCTCCTCCATAGCTGAGGAGAATCACAATATCGGACTGGAAAATATGCGAAAGAATTATGGAGCCCGGATAATAACAGCAGAAGATGCTTTGAGTGAGATTTTATGACAGCAAGAAAATTCAACGTTGCAACGGATGAGGAGATCAGCACATGCCAGGCTTCCGATGTTTACTTCGAGAGATCAATAAGCTCAATCGAAAAAGTAAGCGGGAGCGAAAATGTCGTTTCTGAGGTAACTGTGTCCGGGCCACTGGATACCTGGATTAATTTCTCAGGGCTGGACGAGGTAATAAACCTGCTGCAGGGTAAAAACGTGGACATGTACGCAATACCTGAGGGAACGGTGCTGAGCCCCAGGGATTCAAGGGGAACACCCGTGCCTTTTGTGTGGATAGAGGGCAACTATTCGGAATTCGGCAAGTGTGAAACCTCCATTCTCGGATTTCTCTGCCAGTCATCCGGAATTTCCACAAAATCCTCAAAGATCCGCCTCGCAGCGGGCGATGCAAAATTTTACTCATTCGGGATCAGACGCATGCACCCGGCCCTGTCACCAATGATAGACCGTGCTGCCTTCATTGGAGGAGCCGACGGCGTATCCGGGATACTCGGAGCCGAGGTAATTGGCGAGCGCCCCGTAGGCACCATGCCCCACGCCCTCTCCCTGCTGCTTGGAGATCACGATGCGTGGGAGACTGTTGTAAAGAACTCACCTTCGGGTAGCAGGACAGTGCTTATAGATACATTCAGCGATGAAAAGTTTGCTGCCCTTAAAGCTGCCGAAACATTCCCAGAAATAGATTACATAAGACTGGATACCCCATCCTCACGCCGCGGTAACTTCCCTGCCATAGTAAGGGAAGTGAGGTGGGAGCTGGACCTCAGGGGTTATTCCAGAGTGAAGATAATGGTATCAGGCGGACTGGATGAGGATTCCGTCAGGGAGTTGAGGAAAGCCGGAGCTGACGCGTTTGGAGTGGGTACGTCAATATCTGCAGCCAAGCCCTTTGATTTTGCAATGGATATAGTGGAGATAGCAGGGAAATCCGGCACTAAAAAGGGAAAATTTTCTGGCAGGAAAGACGTCCTCAGGTGCGGTTCGTGCAACAGCCTGAGAGTGGTCCCATTCGGCCAGGGTAACCTGCAGTGCACCTGCGGTGGAGAAATGAAATCCTTGATGAAGAAATATTTGAGCAGAGGTATTCCCACCGGCAAATACGAAGCCCCAGGGAAGATAAGGGAAAGGGCCTTGAATGAATTGAAGTCCCTTAGCCAGGCTGATTCGAACGGAAAGGGGACAGCTTAACCGGAGCCCCGGCCGCCAAATTATCCTCTAATATACCATACCGGCAGAATAATGCAACATTGTTGCTGGAAAGGCAGTAAAACATGTTACCTTAGAGATGCTTTTGTAATGACGCCTAAGGCTGATCAAGCAGGTCCAGAATCTCTGACACCTCGTCTATCTCATAATTCGGGATATCTGTATCAAACTTCCTTCCATGCTTGATCAGGACTGCTAGGTTGCCAAGCTTCCTCGCAGGTATCATGTCAGTCAATGCATCCCCTACAACCATTATTGCTCCGGGTTCCGTTATGCCAAGGAGCTGCATTGCCTTTAAATAGGGCTCCGTATCCGGCTTCCCGTGCTTGACATCATCTATTGTAACCACGAGGTTCGTGGGAAGCGTTATCATATCCACCATTTTCCTCCTGGAAGAGGTGACGATAACTGTGCCTATGTTTCTCCGCTTAAGCTCCATGAAAGTACCTGGTACGTCCGGGAAAAGAGAGATTTCCGGGAGATGTTCTGCAAATATCCTTTCCTCTTCCATCTCCACGGCATAGGGATCGCTGGAGTACTTTGCTGCAAGGGTCAGCCCTGGAAGGCCTATCAGGGGCTTGAGTTCATCTTCCTTCGGGGTTATTCCAAACTTCCTGAATGAACCATTCCATGCCAGTATGCGAAAATCAAACGAGTTAAGGATAGTTCCGTCAAGGTCGAAAATAATTCCCCTGATTTTCAAGACTGTGCCATATCAAACCCTGTGATATTATATTTGTGCGGAATTGGATATATATGTGTATCGGATACAAGGGCATGAAGACTGCATATCTCGATGAGCTGAAGCATCCGCTGAGAATTGGCGAAAGTGAAATTGAGGATCCAGCGGGCGATGAGATAATTGTCAGGCAGGAAGTCACGGGCGTGTGCTATCGTGATATCCTTACCATGGATGGATTTTTTCCCAGAGTGAGATTGCCAATAGTTCCAGGGCATGAAATTGCGGGAGAGATAGTTAAAATTGGACCGGATGTATCAAGATTCAAAGTTGGAGAGAGGGTGGCCAGCCTCATTTACATACCGTGCGGACAGTGCGAATTTTGCCGGTCTGGCCGTGAGAATCTCTGTCCCAATAAGAAAACTTTCGGAGAACTGCTTGATGGTTCATACCGGAAATATGTCAAGGTTTCAGAGAAATCCGTTGTGCACGTTCCCGAGGGTGTGGGAAATCATGAAGCGGCCATATCAGCCTGCGTGACCGGCATGATCTATCACGCCATCAGGGTTGAGGCCGGAATAAAGGAAGGTGAGACCATCCTGCTTACCGGTTCCGGAGGAGGAGTAGGAATGCATGCCATACAGATAGCAAAGGCGCTTGGAGCCAGGGTTATTGCGGAAACGTCCTCAAAGTGGAAGACAGACCAGATCCTTGCCGCAGGGGCAGACCACGTCGTTTATTCAGGAGAGGATTTCAGCAGGAAGGTAAAGGAGCTGTCCGATGGAGGTGTTGATGTTGTACTTGAGAGCGTAGGTAAACCAACCTTCGACAGCGCCCTGAGGAGCTTGAAAACGGGCGGAAGGATGGCTGTGATTGGAAATGTGATCCCAGATCCAGTCAACCTTCCCCTGGGACTGATAATACTCAAGGGAAACAGGATTTTCGGCAGCATAAGCTCTACCAGGGAAGACATGAAGAAAGCACTGGAATTATCTGCAGCCGGAAAAGTTAAAGCCATATCAAACATGGAAATACCATTGGATAACATAAACTCTGCATATGAAGATATCAGAAACCGCAGGAATCTTGGAAGGGTGATGATAAAACTTGAATGAACATGCCCTTGGTGGCGGTTTCTTCCTGTGAAGAGCAGTTTATACTTCTAAATAAACCGGTCAGGAAAGTATTTATATTAAATGATACTGGTTCTTCACTATGAAAAGCAATGCGATAGTTGTTATCGTTGCGGCAATTATAATTGTGGGGGGTATCGGATACCTGGCTTACAGTAACCCTTCATTGTTAACCGGTTCAAAATCATCTACTCCGCAGACACTGAGCGGAATGAACGTAGTTTCCACCAATACAGTAAACAGTTCCATGGGAGGCAAATGGTATGAGGGCTACAACGTGACTGGGGGACTCAGCAATATCAGCAGCCTTCAGGACTTATTTTCTGGCATGGGTAGCTCAAACGGCGGCCCTGGCATGCAGACCATAAACAGCTCCGCAGCCCAGCTCAGGTACTTCCAGTTCGCCGGATTCGGAACACCTGCCCATAACGGATCACTGCTGTTCGGGTACATGGAATTCTCCGCCGTGAATTATACTGAATTCGTCAATAAGACACTTTCCCAGAGTACGTCCCCCATAGTCAACACCACCGGAAACTATGTCCATTATGGCATTGTTTCCGGTGCAGCATATGAGTTTGTGAGCAATAAGACCACGAACGGGTATTATGAAAATGCAATATATGCAGTCTACAGTAAGAGTATAGTTGTCGGCTTCTACATTGGCAATGACAATATTTCTTTAGGAAATTTCACTTCTCTTGTTTCAAGTGAAGTCAGCATACTAAAGTCACAGCCGGTTAACTTCATAACTGCCGAGAAACTGGTTCAGTCGAACACGGTGAACAATGCCATGAGCGCTACAACGTGGTCAAGCGACTTCAATTTCAGCGTTAACTTCATGAGGAGCACCGGAATGCTTGGGAACCTCATAAACAGCACATCTCCTGGATCCTTTGGCTCTGACCTGTATATAGTTAATGCTTCCTACTCGAATGTGACTGGCCTTGGCCTGGCTGCATTCTCAAACGGCAGCAGAGGATCGCTCCTCCTGGGATATCTTGAGGCGAGAAACTCCACGCTTGCAAAATCAGCATATGAAAATCTCAGCAACAGCGTGCAAAGCGCCAGTAATTACGGTTATGCAAACGGTACAACCTCCGGGATGAAGTACTTCAATATTTCGTTCCAATTGGGGTCTGGATTCCCTGGAACAAGCATGTACGTAGTGCTGTATCAATCATACCTGATCTTTGAGGTATATGCCGGCGCACACGTTTCGAACTCTAGCCTTTTGAGTATACTTGATACGGAGTCAAGCATACTCTAACCCTATTTTCTCCCCGCTTGCATTTCAGGCTGAAGACCTTTCAGAAAGGTTTTTAAGAGGGTATTAATTGCTTCGTTAGGTTGTTTTTATGCAGGAATTGATTTGCAACATTGAATTTGACAAGGATGAGGACCAGTTCATAGCAAAACTCAGGACAGAGATTGGCGGCCTCAGGGAGTATACAGGAAACACGTTTGACGAAGTGCTCAACGACGTCATGGTAGAACTTGAGGAAGAATTCTCGTAATCCATTATTGTACCAAAAATAAGTTATTTCACCGGGACATGATTTTTTAGTGTATCTAAAGGCGATCGCTGTTGTCATAGTTCTGATGTCTGGCATAGGAGTTCAGGCTGGCGCGGCGCATGGTGATAATGGCAGCGTAGTATTCGGAAACGCTCCTTTTATTAATGTTACGCTTCCTGATAACGTGGGTTACAACCTGACTTACCTTGGGCTGGTTTATGTGCCGGGGACTATATTATCACAGCCTACTATATTATCACAGCCTTCTGCCAACTATTTTTCCATGGATAACTGGAGCAATTCATTCAGCAACAACGGTAGCATGTCCTATCACTCAACGTTCCAGATCAGGCAGACCGGCATGGGTATGATGGATGACCATGCTTCTCAGGCGGGAAACTCGCTCTCAGTATCAATCTTCATAAACGTTACCCCCGTGAAACCAGGCAATCTCGCAAGCCAATCGCCGGACGGCCATAATGTTACCTACTTTGCCAACTATACATATTACAGGATAACAACATGGGTTTCTGCAACCTCTTCAACCACTCTATCCAGCGGAGGGAAACTAGTGCTGGTGATAAGCTTCGGAGGCAGGGAAGATGGATCGGAAGTGACTGGAACCACATTTACGGGAACAGGCATGATGGGAGAAAATGAACATGCCCAGCAGTTCAAAGGATACCTGCTGAACAACAACTCCAAATACCCTGCACTTTTCTGGTGGAACAATACATATAGCCTGAACGGCAATAACGAAACTTTTATCTCGCCGTACAGCAGTGTGTACGACAGCATGTTCCAGGATATGTCTGAATCCGGTCAGGTAAACTTTGAGTTCAACCTGTCCGGAAGCAGCAGCGTGATCTTCCAGGATCCGTATCTTGCAACCGCTGGCATCGGAATAACAACTCTTCCCCCCTCAACCATAACGCTGGCAGCCATCAATTTCCTGCTGGAACATACCGAACTTCTGGCAGGCGGAGCAGCAATAGGTTCCGTGCTGATTGCCATCCCCTATATCGCATACAGAAGGAAGAAATTCATATAAATTACTTGAAAAGGTTTATCAGATTGTTTGCAGCGTAATCCACAAAGCTCTCGCGAAACTTCAGCAGGATGCCTATTATGTCTTCCCTCTTCCTGAGCGAATAAACGATCTTCCCGGAATCGGATGACCTTGACACGATCCCAGCAGATTCCAGTTCAGCCAGTATTGCAAGCGCCTCCTCCCTCTTCCGTTCATTTTTTGGATAGAGGGTATCCTCACGGATGTCTCCCCTTAGGATCTGGAACATAATTTCCTTTCCCCTGTTGCTGCGAAGATAGAAGAATACGTTGTTCTGGAGTGCACTGGCCGATAGTGAAAAGAACCGGACAAACTTGCCGTCCTTTCTCCCCTTGATGACGCCTTCCTTCTCCAGTGAGTAAAGATGGTATTCCAGCTGTCCCACTGCAGTTCCTGTCTGCCGCTGTATTTCCCTGAAGTGAACTCCAGGATTGTTCTCAATGAAGTTGAGAACTTTCTCCCTGACGCTGTCTGGCTCCGGCACCTATTTACCTCTGACTGCTCCAAAGTAGAAAATAATCAGGAGGATAAGATCGGAAAGCAGAAAAATCGACAGGAAATTATTCCCCTGAAGCACTATCCCAAAAACGGACAGGGCAAACAGGAGGTTTACCAGCAGGATAACCGCGAATGCTGCGCCAAGATACATAACAGCCCTTGGGCCGCCTCTGGCTGAGGCCCTTATGGTAACTGCCAGCAGGAATGAGGATAGAATAAGCGATATTCCCACTATTATGATTTCAAACGACAGAATCATCGGAACCAACCTACCTGAACGTCAGTGCGTACCCCATTCGGTTCATCTCCTTCCTGATAGTTTCCCTGTTCTTCCTGTCCCCTATTATCTTTGTAACCTCAATAACCTTTCCCTTTTTCTTCCCGGTAAAGGCCGTAACAAGTTCTCCCATATAGAGGTAGAAATAGTTCCGCACGCCAAGTTTCCTCTTTATGAAGGATGAGAAGTATAACGGAATTATGTCCTTGGGACCGAATATCACCGTGTTGCCAGCTGTTATTTTTTTCTCTGGCCTGTATCTGGACGAAACATAGCTCACCCTTCTTTCATCTGTTACAATGACCTTCCTCACCTTTCCGCTGGAAAGAAGTTTTTCCACGATCCTGGTGTATTCCTCGCCGGCTTCAGACCCAGTAACATTCTCGAATTTTTCCCTGTCAAAGAACATCATCTCCTTCAGCAGGAACTCCAGGATGGCATCCACCGCCTCATACCGTCCGGTCCTTTCCGGAACGACCACATATTTGCGGTTGTAATCCCGGGCCAGTATGTTGCGTGAGTATAGGTTTTTTATAACAGACCTGACTCCTGGGATATTTTTCCTCACGTTCTGCAGGATTTCTTCCTCGGACGCCCCGTTACTGTCAAGAACAATGCTGATTATCCTTTCCTCATCCTGGCTCAGTTTGGTATTCTTCATTGCCCGGAACAGTGAGATGGCCTCCATCGCAGCATATGCCTGAACCCCGTACGGACCATTGAAAAGAAAAAGCAGCCTGGACTGGAAATAGTTCCTGAGTTGCGTATTTGTAATACCAAGAGAATTTGCCTCTATTTCACTCCTTATTCCCAGCAGTCGCTCCTTCAGGAAATTGAACAGTATCGCCTCGGATGGCCTTGCTCGGGAGAACTGGCCTACAGCCGCCTTCATGAGTGGCTCTTCACCGATTTCCAACACCTCTGCATCGGAATTTATTATCAATTCACCTGTGCGCTTGAATCCCTTTATCTCTGAAACCCCGGAGAATATCTCCTTCTCGTCGTATATCACCACGGCATCTAGCCCTATGTTCTTCTTTAACTCCACAAATGCGTCGAGAATCGACTCCCTGTTAATGCCGGGAATCTCCTGGATTTCCTCAATCCAGAGCACGTTGTCCCGCAAATCGGACTGAACGTCGGCAACCTCTACGCCACCGGTAAGCAGCCGGGAATTGAATTCAATGTCCCTGGTATAAAGCCTGCCCAGATACATATTGACAGGATCATATATAGAGACCAGTATGCTTCCGCCATAGTCGGAAACAACGCCCTGGTTTCCATAATATAGTTCGCGGTTGAAGTAGAAGGGCTTGATTCCGGCCGACTTGACCTCCATTTCCGGGTGGAACCAGAATGTCCTCGACAGTTCATTCATCGTGACGGGGCCAAACAGTTCTATCAGGTAACCCACGCTTCCCTCGGACCTGGCATCGCCGAAGAGGATCCGCAGCCTGCCTCCTTCGTCTCTGCTTATTGCCAGCTTATACTCCAGTATCCTGAGTATCTGCCTTACTATCTTGATGTCGAGCGATGAACGCTTTACAAGATCCTTCTCAGAATCGTACCCCTGTGAAACATACATCAGGATATCTGATTCCTCCTTGGTGAATTTCTCGTAGCGAAGATAGTTAAGGGTCTTTGCAAGTCTTATGGACATGTAAGTTGTTCTGTGCTTTACAAATCTCCCGGAAACCACTTCCCCGGAGGCAATAAGTTCCATAAGGTCTGAATCACGGAATCCTTTGCACCTTGCAGAGATGCTCCACTTATCTGAAGCATACCCATATAGCTGAAAATATTCCCTTGCGCTGCTCACTGGAGATGAAAGCCTCTTTACCCTCTCTGCCTGAATGTCCCTCCTGCTCTCCCCGAGCATCAGATCCAGGTCCTCCTTGAGAATGTACTGCTTGGAGAAAACAGGGGATATGTAGTCAAGAACGACTTCCCCATTTTCAACCATCTTTCCGGTTATGGCTTCCAGGTTTACCGATTCTGCGGGCAACCTTATCATTATCTCGTCCAGAGTCAATGGGCCGTAGGAACCAAGAATCTTCCTGATGCAGAATTCTACGTCATCCTCGGTCCACTGCTCCCTCTCAAACTCCGTGGAACTGTAAGCCGTGGTGCCTGACTTGATGTTCCGCTTGAGCAGGAATGCGGATTCCAGCCTTATGAGCTCATCCTTCAGGTCATTTTCATGCATTTCAGCCCTGTTTTTCAGCTCGTTGAAGGTGAGTCCCCTGCATAGATCCAGCAGCTTCCTGCGATCTGGAGTTATTTCCACTCGCTTGGAAAAAAGCCTCCTGAGGACACCGTAATTTGATGCAGACGCCCATAGGGGAGAACGGACGTAGGCGGAAATTATGCCACCATTCTCAATAAGCTTCTCCGTTATCGGATTCACGTCCGTATCGCTGTACGGAAAGGGAGAATTGAACCTGTCCCTGAAGGGATCAATGTAAAGGAAGTGGTCCGCAAATGCCAGATAAGACTCTTCATCGGCAATTCTTGGCACCTTGCTCCTGAAATAATTCTCAACGACCTTGGAGTCATTGAACAGGAAGCGTATTTTCTGCTCCCCGAAAACCCTGTCAATGATCTTGCTCTGCAGTTCCTTGAGCAGCTTGGACCGGTCCTCCATGAGTACTATATCTGATACTCCTGTGAGTATTATGCCGTATGAGAAAGGGCTCGTGTCCTCCCTGTAGTCCAGTATTCCGTATTGCCCCCTGTCGATCACATTCCTGACGTAAAGCAAGGCCCTGGGAACGTCCATCATGTCGTTCATAATCTCATGGTATGTCTCCTTGATCACGGGAAAATTCTTTATGCTCTCCAGGCTCCTCAACACCTTGTCGCTCCGCAGCTGCTGCCTTACAATTGAGATGTCATAACCTTTGTACTTCCTGAGAACCATAAGCGACCTGGCTGCACAGTGCCTGAACCTCTGCTTGAAAACCTCTGTATTTATTATTGACCTCGATACCATATCCTCCAGGTTGCCCGAGCTTATCAGTGAGAGTTGTTCCCTTAGTGGTATCTTCTGTGGTGCAGTCAGCATGAATCCATCATCGGTAACGGTGATCCTTGTAGTTACCGAATATGCATTGGAAAGCGCCTGAGCATACGCCCGGGAGAGAGCGTCATTTATCCTCCTTCCAAGGGGTATGTGGTATATTATGCTGTACAGGTTCTTCGAATCGATATATCCTTCGACCAGAAGCTTCCTGTCCGTGGGAAGGTAAAAAGTAGCCTGTGTCCGGACATATGAGATCAGGCTGTTTGCCCCGTACTCGTCCAGCTTGTAATTCTCCATGAGCCACCTGACCGTTTCCTCCCCTTCCTTGATCCTTCTTGCAAGTTCCTCCCTGAATTTTCCAATGAGGACTCCAAGATCGTAGTTCCTGGGAAGCATCTCCCCTGTCCATGACGGTACCGTTGGCCTCATGCCGATTGCGTCCTTGACATTGACACGGTTGCCGCTCGACCTCACAAACATATAGGTTCTCGCACCGAGAACGAATACATCTCCATGCTTTAGGCGCTCCACGAATTTGTCGCTAAGCTGCCCAAGGTGCTTCCCCCTTTCATTCACAACCTGGTAGTCGGCCTCTTCCGGGATTGTCCCGACGTTCATGAAATAGATCATCCGGCTGCTTCTCTTCTTTCCAAACGTATTCTGTTCCTTGTCGTACCAGATTTTTGAATATATGGTGCTTTCCTCTATCTCTCCACTGAGATAGTTTATGGTTGACCGGTAATCTTCGATGTCAAGGTTCCTGAATGAATACGACCCCCTGATGAGGTTGTACGCTTCGTCGAATCCCCATACCTTCTCCAGGGACATTCCCACGATAACCTGGGAAAGGACATCCAGGGAGTTTTCAGGAATCACCACCTTGTCTATCTCGCGATCATAAGCAGCCTTTGTCAGGACAGCACACTCCATGAGGTCATCGAGATCGAAGACCAGGAACCTTCCCTTTGAGAGCTGGTTTATGCCATGCCCCGAACGGCCTATGCGCTGAAGGCCCTTTGAGACGGACTTTGGACTGCCGATCTGCACCACGAGATCAATGTTTCCTATGTCAATCCCAAGTTCCAGTGAGGTGGACGTGATCACGCACTTCAACTCACCGTTCTTCAGTTTGTTCTCGACATCCAGCCTCGTTTCCTTGCCAAGTGAGGAATGATGAGCCTCGATGCTCTCTATTCCCCTGGCCTTGAGCCGCATGGCAACGTGCTCGGTGCCGCTCCGTGTGTTGGTGAAAACAAGTGTGGTGGTGTGCTCGGAGATCAGGCCCGCAAGCACGTCATACATCTTGTCGTTGGCGACTTCATAGTTAGCCCTGCTGAGGTCCTTCACCGGCGTGATTGTGCTTAGATCCAGGAACTTCTTTGTGTCCACGTCAACAATCTCGAAGCTTCTGGGCTTTCCGGACTCGAACCCGCACAGATACTGCCCGATGACTTCCAGAGGAGCCTGGGTAGCCGATAGACCTATCCTGACGAAGTGCCCGGCAATACCCTCCAGCCTTTCCAGGTTCAACGAAAGCAGGGTGCCCCTTTTCGTGGCGGAAACCTCGTGGATTTCATCGACTATTACATACTTGAGGTCCCTGAATTTTTCCCTGAATTTTGGAGCGGACAGGGCAAGAGAAAATGATTCAGGGGTAGTTATGAGTATGTGAGGCGGCTTCCTGAGCATTTTTTGCCTCTCCGCCTGGGGAGTGTCTCCGGAACGGACTGATACGCGAATCTGGGGGAAACTGAAGTTGCTTTCCTTTGAAATTTCAGCAATCTCCGCAAGTGGCTTCTTCAGGTTCTTGTCGATATCATTGGCGAGCGCCTTTAGAGGGCTTATGTAAAGACAGTAAATCTTATCCTCAAGCGTTCCCCCTCTCGACATCAGGAAAAGCTCATTGAGTATTGACAGGAACCCCGTCATGGTTTTACCGGTTCCCGTTGGGCTGGATACAAGCACATTCATTTTTCTATGGATAAGGGGAATAGCCTTTTTCTGAGGCTCTGTGAGGCCGGTATAGTTGTTGTTGAACCATTTTGCTATTACCGGATCGAGAAAAGGTAACTCTTCCTCGACTCTATAGGATAAGTCATGCACCTCTTCCATGTGTTAAATCCTTCTTTTAGTTTAATACGGTATTTAACCGTTTTGTAGATTCATGAAACGTTGCCAGGTTACGAGGATACGGCTGGCCCTGAACGTGTTGCTATCCCTGCCCGGACCTGAGATAACTTATCCTTGAGAGATTCCTGATCAGTGTCTGCACGTTTCTGTCTCCCGATCCAAGGCTGCCAAGGGCATCCCTGTAGAATTCAATGGCGACATCGTAATCGTGTACATTGACTGGTTTTGGAATGCCATCCTTGCCACCGAGGGCAAAGGAATATTTCACAGGGTCCTGGAAGGAGGGCGGCTCCCCATGGATAACCTCTGCCAGGTAGGAGAGTGCCCTGATCGTGGATTTGCCAACACCGTTGATGTTCATCAGATCCATGAAATCTGACGGGCTGTATTCATATATCATTCTCAGCTTCTTCCAGTCCACGCTGCGATCAAGCCTGAGTTCCCGGGTCTCGCCTGAAAACCGGTCAAGTGTGCTCTGCCCTTCCTGTGCCACCCTTCTTCTGAGTGCCTCCGGGTCGTCACCTGCAACCTCAACCATGGAGTTCCTGTTACGCTCGCTGAGCCTGGTGGAAAGATCAAGCGACTCGGGGCGGTAGTCGAATGATGACACCCCGTTACGGGCGTCGTTTACCAGTTCCTGGCGACTGGACCAGATCCAGTGATATCGCCTTGCCATCCTGATCCCCTGATCCATGCCCTGCTGTATTACCGCCCATTTTCCAGAACTATCAATGACTATGAACTGAAGATACAGGTCGTATCCATCCTGCAGGAGATTGTTATCTATCCTGGCTATGCTTTTGGCTTTACTGAGTATGCCGGGCACCTTGCTCTCCGATATATAACCGCTTCCGGCAAGATTGTCTGCCTCTGCCGATGCCCTTCCCATGCGCTCGCCCTTGCCGCCAATAACACGGATTGCTCCATCGTGCTTAACATAATATTCCTTGATGGCTGCAAGGGTTGCGGTAGTAGTTCCGCTGGAATTCCAGTCAAATCCGGTTACCAGAGAGAATGAGTGGAACCAGAATGGGTCGGACAGCTTCTCCAGAAGGGTATCCACCCCGTACTCCTGGATTATTATGTCACAGAGAGTTCCGCCAAGTTCCACCATCCTCTTGAAAAGATATTCCGGCGGATGCCCATAATGCAGCGGCAGAATGGAGGTGCCCCTTCTTTCCATGGATAATGATTCTTGAAATGATAATAAATTATCTCAAAAAATAGTTATTTTTTCTTGAATTCGGTGTATCCACACTTCCCGCAGGTCAGCCTGTCCTCGTGTTCAGCGAGAAACGTACCAGGGCCGCACCGTGGGCAAAACCTTCTGAGTCTTGTGAGTTTTTCTCCTTCAACTTTGTATAATTCTCTCTTCATCATTTTATTCACTTGCCGCTTTCTGTTTAAGCCCGTTCCTGATGAGCTCGTAGTCAGGTTCGTACAGCATTGCGCTTTCCGTGTTCTGGTAAATCTTGGAGTAGCCTATGAGTTCCCTCTTGCCTGCCTCCTGCTTCAAAGCGTCAACTATCACGAGATCCTTTTTCGATCCTGTGTTCTTGGCTATGAGGTCCCTCACCGATTCCCTGCTTGGTGACCCGCTGCCGGTATAAATGATCCTGTATCGTATCTCCTTCCTTTTCAGCAGCACGTTCTCCCTTGTCGATTCTATCTTGATTTCAGTCATTGCAGTTTCATCCTCTCAACGAGTCTATTTACAGTACCTTTAATATCAGGGTTAATGTCTATACAGCCAAGCCCCCTGTCAGGGATGCCGTAAGCAACAACT
This sequence comes from Thermoplasmatota archaeon, assembly GCA_023484805.1. GTDB lineage: Archaea > Thermoplasmatota > Thermoplasmata > Thermoplasmatales > Thermoplasmataceae > B-DKE. The sequence continues at coordinate 21,132 of JAMDAM010000022.1, forward strand.
GTATCAAAGCCTGAATAATAAATTATTGGTATCACTGCCAGATCCTCTTCCCCGTGTACCTCAATCCTGCCACCCGTTCCCCTCCGTATCAGTCTGCCGATTAAATTGAACAGTTCAAGCGATATGGTTCCGGGATCATTCACCACTTCCATTGACCCTTCAATGTGAGCAAAATTTCTGTGCTCGTTCCTCTTTGTCTTCAGGTCAACGACTTCCATGAAGAGTTTTATTCCAGCATCCTTGAGGCGCTCGGTTGTCACATCGCCCACTGCTATTATTCTTTTAGTTCCGGACTTCTGTATCAATTCCTCAAGGGAGCAGATGTTATAGCTGTTTGCCGCAATCTCTGAACGCAGGTCCTCAGTTATGATGTACTTACTGCCGGACTTTGATGGCATACATACCTTCAGAAGTTATGCCCGCCCGCTCGGCCACTATGGAATTCTTATGTTCCTTTATATAGAGGAATCCACTCCAATCCGAGGTCAGCTTCTCCTCTGGATGGGAGATGCACACCTTCTCTGCAGTCAGTCTCTTGCACTTCTTGCATGCCTTAAGTGTTATCTTCATCTTAATCACTGATTCTTGTTATTTCTGGCCTTCTCGAGCCACTCAAGCTTGCCCAGCCCCATCTGTTTCATTGTGAGCCCGATCTGGCTGTCCCTAATTGATGATGAGTTTAGGTTCATGGCAACAATCCTTACCCTGACCCTGTCACCGATCTTAAGGTCTCTCTTCGTATCCTTTCCTATAAACCTCTGGTTCGCCATATCCTTGTCTATCCTGTCATCCATTATCTGGCTGATGTGAAGCAACCCGTCAAAGGGACCTATCCTGACAAATGCCCCGAATTCCTTGACTGATACAACAACACCATCTATGATTTCGTGCATTTCTGGATAATAGGCGATAGCCTTGTACTTGATTGTCTGGTAGACTCCACCGTCCCCGTGAACTATTGCTCCTTCCCCCACCGGCTTGACATCTACTATGGATACAACGTAGCACTTTCCCGGATTCTTCTGCGTCTCACCTTCGTCAACATCAATAAGTTTCCCCTCAATGGTTTCCCTCGCGACACGCATTATGGATTCATTGTAGTCATTGCTGAGCATCTCAGGCGGGATTCTCGCAATATTCTCATCTTCAATCATTATATACATTCAAGACACCATTCCACGACATTCAGAACCTAACTTAAACCATGCTCCAGAACCGTACAAATTGCAACCAGCCATACTCAACCTACTGCGGAACGTCATCGGTGAAACTACGGCGGATAAGGCAATTCCGGTCCCTACCCAAATGGGCATTTATTAGTGATGTTAATGTTAACTATTAACCTTATGGTGGGTCAGCGCATCAGGCAACGGCACTCTGCATCGCCCCATCAGCATTCCATGGCAGGTATTCCGCAATCTATAATTACAATTTTGCCTATACATACAGCATGCTTGAACTTTCAGAAAGCGATACTTACAGGGATCTGAGAGACGCAGTCAGGTCGTTTGTCAGAAAAGAGGTGTTTCCTGCAGCAACAGAAATGGACAGAAACGACCATTTTCCCACTGAACTTTTCAGGAAGATGGGAAAGCTCGGCTATCTTGGCATTACCATTCCAGAAGAGTACGGGGGGTCCGGCATGGATTATCGTGCCCAGGCAATTGTGGAAGAGGAACTCGGATATGCATCTGCTTCCCTGGGATTGTCTTACGGTGCTCACAGTAACCTGTGCCTTGACAACCTGTTCAGGAATGGGACAGAATTCATGAGAAGGGAATACGTCCCCAAGTTGGCAAGTGGTGAGTGGATAGGTTCCCTTGCGCTTACAGAGCCCGGATCCGGATCAGATGCCCTTGCCATGAAGACAACTGCGAAGGTTGCCGGAAAGGATTACGTTGTGACGGGCAGCAAAACCCTGATTACAAACGCACCGTATGCCGATCTTTTCCTGGCGTACGCAAGAACCGGTGATGCATACACCCCATTCGTGATACTAAGCACCGATAAGGGCTTTTCAAGGGGAGCAAAATTTGACAAGATGGGGATGAGGGGATCGCCCACAGGCGAAGTATTCTTTGATTCCATAATGTTGCCGGAAGATCGTGTAGTGGGAAAAGCAGGGAGTGGAAAGGATATTATTATGAGCGGACTCAACTCGGAGAGGGTGATTCTTTCCTTCATATTCATCGGCCTTGCAAGAAGGGCAATAGACCTTTCTGTCAGGTATAGCATGCAACGGAAGCAGAGCGGAAAATACCTTTACGAATTTGAGATGATACAAGAAAAACTGGCTGTCATGTATACCAGATACGAGGCGGGCCGCCTCCTTGCCATGAAGGCACTGAGCAAATTGGAAAAGGACAGGATGGACGCAATGTCTGCTGCTACCGCGATCTACTATGTTGCTGAATCTGCAGAACAGATAGCCCGTGAAGCCATACAGATACACGGAGGCTATGGCTATGTGAAGGATTTTGAAGTTGAACGCTTACTGAGGGATGCGATCCTGGGACAGATAGGAGCCGGAACAACGGAAATAAGAAAGAAATTGATATCGTCCGGCCTGATTAAAAACTATATGAGTCAAGACAGGATGCCGGACTGACTTATGAAATGTATTATCTGCGGTGAAAAGGATTCTGTGGAGAGAGGGCTCTGCGAGGATTGCCTTTTCAAGTCAGTAAGCATCACCTTTGACGCTTCCGAGGACATAGTGATATGCCCTAAATGTGGTGGAATAAAGATTGGAAAGCGGTGGCACTACAGGAATAAAGAGCATGAGATGCAGAAGAGGATAGAATCAAAGGTAAACCTGAGAGGGATAGACGGAAAAACTGCCAGCGTCTCTTTCAGCGACTTTGACATGGCTACAGATGACAGAATAGAATTTGAGGCAGAGATCGAGTCTTCTTCAGGTCTGAAACACACTTTTCCAGGTGAAGTTCATCTCAAGAAGCTCCTCAACAGCTGCCCGGAATGCAACAAGAAGACAGGGTCATACTATGAAGCCATCGTACAGATCAGGTCTTCCTTCGGCGAATACGACAGTTCCATTGATGAGGTTGTTTCCGAAGCCATTGCCATTGAAAACAACCTGGAGAAGGAGCATAGCAATTCCTTCATCTCAAAAATAGAGAAGAAGCCGGAAGGGATTGACATATATCTCGGCAGGAAAACTGATGCCGCACAGATCACAAAGGCAATAACGGATAGGAGACCGTCGAGCCTCATCGTAACAAAGAGTCTTGCCGGAAGGCGTGAGGGAGAGGATTTCAACCGCTACACCTACGGAATCAGGATTCTTGGGCTGACCGAGGGTTCAGTTATCTCCATGAAGGATGGGACATACATAGTAAGGGCGATACATAAGGAGAATACGAGGCTGCTTAACACAGAAACCGGGAAGGAAAAGATTGTGAAGTCAGAAACGCTCTTCAGGAATGACTACAGGGTAGTGGAGAGAAAAATACGGAAGAGAAAATTCATAGTTGTTTCCAGAAATGGTGAGGAAGTTGAGGTAATGGACCCTGAAAACTTCGTGGTTTCCACAGTCAGGGGAAAGTTTTCAGGAAATGAGATAGAACTTTACTCCTACGAAGGCCGCCTGTATTAGACAACCGCCAAGGTTAATATTTGTACGGAACATCCTTGGACCATGAGGATCAGTGCAGAATGGCAAAAACTCACTGAAGCGATGATTCATCGCCCCGGAATTGAGATCGCTTATGCAATGCTCGCGCCCAGACCATTTCTGTTTGAAAGACCATTTAAGATAACAAAGGCTGTAAGGGAACATGAGTCGCTGGAAAGAGTCCTTAAGGAAAACGGAGTAAGGGTGAGAGTCCTTCGTGACACCGTTGTGGATGAAGCTGAAAAATCAATTGATTTCAGGAAAAAACTTGAAGAAAAGGTGAAATCCACTGTCAGATTTTTTGGAACAGTTGAGTCAACAAACCGTGCGACCGCAGAATTTGTAAAGAATATTGAGACAATAGACTCATCGACACTGTTCCAGATCCTCACCCTTGAGCCTGCTATTGATCTAAAGCGGGACATGGATGACCTGTCAGTTGAGTATCCTACGGTATATTCAAACATACCACTTGCCAACCTGTATTTCATGCGAGACCAGCAGGCTGTTGGGAACAATGGGGTGGTCATAGGCAACATGAAGAAGAGGCAGAGATCAAGGGAAACTGAGATTACAGATTTCGTCATAAGCAATGCTCTTCACGAGAATGGCGTATCCAGGGTCTCTGAAGACCACTCGTTTGAGGGTGGAGATTTCATTCCAGCCGGGGAATTTGCACTGATTGGCACCGGGCCAAGAACCGACATGGATGGTGCAATGGAAGTCATAAGGTCCGGTAGATTTGATTTCGACGAATTCTTTGTCGTAACCAATCCCATCTATGACTTCATGGAGGGTGGGACCAGGGATTCCATGATCAACATGCATCTGGATACGTACTTTAACATTGCAGGGGATGGAATTGCAGTAACTGCCTTTGACCTCGCAAAGAAAGCAGAAGGTGTGGTGATGGGAAAAGGTGCCAGAGGGGAATACATGGAGACGGGGAGAAGCAACCTTTATGACTACATGAGGGGGAAAGGGTACAATTTCATAAACCTCAGGCTGAGCGAGCAGATGGGATATTCTTCTAACTTCCTTACGGTATCAGACAGGAAGATACTTGCTGTTAACGTAAAGCAAGTAATCAGGAAGCTGCTAGACGAGAATGTCTTCTCGAGGAAACTCGCCGACATGGTACGTTCAGACCTTGCAAAAAAAGATTCTGACCGGCTGTTTCCGGAAAGGAAAGACATAACAGACCTAGGCCTGGACTGCATTACCCTTGAACTGAGTGAACTCACGGGGGGATACGGAGGGGCACACTGCATGACTGCGGCCCTTAACCGGAACTGACCCTAATTGCCGGAATCTGAAAAGATGATGTTCAGGATGATGGAATAAGTCACGGTGATACTGCCGTCTGATGTGCAAGCAACAGCAATATTCTGGCTCGTTGACACCAGAATGGGGTCGTTAATGATAACCGCGGCAGTGGCGGTAGTGGGCAGGAATGCTGCTGTGAATATTTCCTTGAAAAGAACTGTTTTTTTGTTCATATTTTCTCGGTATAGTATTATGAGTATATAGAAATATAATAACGTATAATTTAATCCATCTGTACAGCGCCTGTCGTTTGGATCATGCCTCTGTATGCTTGCGGAGTCTGGAAGATGTTTTGTTGCAGTTCCAGATAATGCTAAATAACCGCAGGCGATGATCAGAACGTGTCCGTAAAGGGATTGTGCCATATTTGCGGGGCACCTGCATCGGCTCTTTGCAGGATATGCAATGAGCCAACCTGCGAGATTCACCTGTCTAAAAACGGGAGGGTCTGCATACAGTGCCAGGAAAAGTTTGGTGGGCTCGTATTCAACGCCTGAATCTGTATGACTGCAGCCAATCCAGGTCAGAGTTGTATATATCCCTTATATCCTTTATGTCGTAGAACATCATTGCAAGCCTCTCAAGGCCGAGGCCCCAGGCTATCACAGGTTCCTTGAGGCCCATGGGTGCCGTGACCTCCGGCCTGAACAGACCAGATCCACCCATCTCTACCTCCTTCCCGTCTATGACTGCCACCACATCCATGCTGGGCTCTGTATATGGATAGTATGACGGGATCAGCTTTATTTCATTGAAGCCGAGTTTTGAGTAGAATTCCCTTATGAGCCACTTTAACGTTGATATGTTGGCGTCCTTCCCATAGAATACTCCCTCAATCTGGTGCAGTTCCGCAAGATGCTTCCAGTCAACGCTTTCGTGCCGGAATGCCTTCTCTATGGAGAATACTGCGACTGGCGGTTCGCGATGGTTGTAGAGATACCTTATGGTGTTAACTGTTGTGTGCGTTCTTAGCAGCATTCGTCTTGCCTCTGCCTCGTCCCACCGGTATCTCCACCCAGAATATCCTGGAATCCCACTTTCATGTGACCTTTTTACCTTTTGAAGAATTTCCGGATTTTCAAACTTGGGCTTGTTCTTGACCTCGACATAGAATGTATCCTGCAATTCCCTTGCTGGATGGTGCTGCGGGATGAAAAGTGCGTCCATGTTCCAGCCCGCATATTCGATGTAATGCCCGCGTATTTCACTGAATCCAAGCTCTAGGAATATTCTCTTTACGCGATTGATCAGGTATGTTATCGGGTGCATGGAGGCCCCGTGAAGAGCTTCCACGGGAGAGGAAAGATCGTACTCCCTGAATGCTGATGATTTCCACCTGCCGGATAAAATTACTTTACTGTCTATTTCCTCGATGCTGTCCTTGCCAGAATCGCGAATCTCGAGGCGCCTGCCTTTATCTGTGAGGGTTATGTATCTCCTTCCTATTTTCTTCACTTCCAGCAGATCACCTCTCCCCCTGAGGTTCTCCATTATTTTCTGATCCACGCTTCCCTGCCCTGAATCCAGAATTTCGAGGGCCTTCTGACGATCCTCGATTTCTCTGGCAGCAGCTGGGTTTTCAAGATATACTATCTTGCCTCCCTTCGGCTTGATCCCAAACTTTGCAAGTTGGGTTATGGCAATTCCCCCTCTTTCCTTTCCAAATCTTACAAATATCTGGTCCAGCATAACTGAACCTTCATTCCTGAGAAATTTAAGAACTTGGAGTTCTGGCAGACCTTCATTCAGATATTTCCTCCCTTCACCACCCAGCGCGAATTTCTGCTCATATTCAGTCTCCACGGTTACGAAACCTTTCTGCTGCAGCCACGAAACTGCGCTGACCAGCTCTCTCTTGGTCATCCCGGGGAGAATGATGCTGTCTTCAGCCACCCTGGACGAATCCGGGAGGCCTTTCATGAATTTCAGAACCTCGTTCTCGTTCCTGCTTAAATCCATCAAGTATGGAACATACCTTCAAATATGAATTTTTGCAGCTTCCCTGTAATCTGACAGCCACTCATTTGGCAGGAAATCCACTATATTTTAATATAGGGTATACATTATTATATAATGCAAACCGGAGGTATTCTTACTCCAAACTTTATCGTGCTCTGGGTTATGTACGGCACAATCCAGTACACCAGTCCGATAACCAGAAATACGGCAGGGGTATCTATTTCAGATGGATTCAGTCATTGCACCTCATTTTGGTTTTGCACACCGCCTGTAGGCGATTACGTCCATTATCACTGCAACAGGCAGCAGCATCTCGATCAGCGTGAACTATCGCGTGGGGTTGACGGGGAATATACCAGCTCCTTGTAAAGCCTGCTTCAGGCGCCCAGGTAAAGCGATTCCTGGATGACTGGAGTTCAGTTGAGGTTAGCCTCATCAACGAGGCAAAGGCCATGGGATTCGAAGCAGAGAAGATTATGGAGATATTCAAGAAGCTGGTATATTCCCCGTCAACCCCACGCGATAGTTCACGCTGATCGAGATGCTGCTGCCTGTTGCAGTGATAATGGACGTAATCGCCTACAGGCGGTGTGCAAAACCAAAATGAGGTGCAATGACTGAATCCATCTGAAATAGATACCCCTGCCGTATTTCTGGTTATCGGACTGGTGTACTGGATTGTGCCGTACATAACCCAGAGCACGATAAAGTTTGGAGTAAGAATACCTCCGGAGAAGGTCAGTGACCCGGTTATTAGGAAAATGCTGAGAATATATCACGGGTGGCTCGCTCTGGTCACAATAGGCATTTTTGCGTTGTTCATAATTATCCCTGACCTTTACGGAGTCTACAAAATTGGAACTTTTTCATATATTGCGGAAATTGCCGCGATTTATCTCATTTATTTTATGGTTCATGCCAGGCTCAAAAGAATAAAGGAGGAAAACGGATGGTACCACGGAGCAAGAGAGGCTGCCGGCGTGCTGTTGCCTATTGCACCTCAAAGCCATGGAGACTACGTTTACACAATAATGATCTCATTTTCCGCTGTGATAGTTGCTGCGACGGTTATCATGGGCGCCATACTTTACCCGGACCTGCCTTCACTTCTCGTTACCCACTATTCCAGTAATGGGATTCCAAACGGTTTTGAAAGAAAGGATCTGATCGACGTTTTTACATTTCCGATCCTGCAACTGATTGTTACTGCAATTCTCTTCATAGTTTCATGTGCAATATGGAGAGCCAGACAGGAAATTGAGGTATTCAGGCCGTATACTTCTTATCTGCAGCAGCTGAAATTCAAAAAGTATTACAGGTACGTGATTATCGCAATATCCATTTCACTTAATGTTTCATTGATGCTTGTGGCGGCAATTCACTGGGGGCTGCTGAACAATAATTATGGATCCGCCCTGGATTACTTCCCGATTACCGCAGTACTACTTATATCTACACCCATGATTTATCTCGGCCAACAGGGAAGCAGAATAAAAACCGGGTTCCCGGAACAGCCGACCGGCTTCATCAACATGAACGATGATGTCCTATGGAAGGGCGGAATTTTTTATTTCAACAGGTCTGATCATTCGTTTCTGGTGGCAAAGAGATTCGGTATAGGATGGACAATTAACTTCGGCAATCCTGTTACCTGGGCAGTTCTTTTGGGAATTGTTATGGTTCCAGTATTCGGTTTATTGATCTTATAACTCTGAAAGCCGTGTCCCTACATTTACTGTATACATAGAAAATATAAATACGGCCATAGAATAAGCGGGAGGTATATTATTGATCGGAAAGGATGATTCCATGCAGATTTCCCTGCTTTCTGAACCTGTTTTAGGCGAGGAAAAACAATGGACAATTTTCAGCAGTTCAGTCAGCATTTATCCAGTAGTGACAATAAAGACAAGGGAAAGCCTTCTGGAAAGCGTAATCCCGCATTATGACTGCAGAGACGATAGATCTACCATAATTCTGTATAATTTCGGATATGAGGCGACTGCAAGAGCGGCAGCAGGCAAGTGCAAGAATGCAACTTTGCTGGAAATAGGGAACATAGATAGGGCGATTATCGGGGACTCCAGACATGCAGCAAACCTTGGCGATCAGCTGGCTTCCGAAATATTTGCCGATTCCATGAAATTCCGGAACCTCGATGTATTTATCATTGGGGCAAGCAATATCTTTCTATCCGACAGAAAAGGCTTCAACATGCGATTCACTGAACAGTTTTGGAATTCTTTTATTTCGGCTGTTAACACCATCAACAATGACTCAAGGCTTATAATGTTCAGCAAGAGAGGCAATACTGAAGTGGAAAAACTTTTGATCTCGCTATCTAACGCCGTAATATCCGTGGACATTGTGAACGACAACCTCGATTTCCAGATAACCGGCCTATGAAAAACCCTGGAAGAGTAGCCATCATTTTCTGTTTCTTTGCTGCACCTCTCCTCCTGTCTTTCTTTACTGCTACTTCAATAATCGCCATACCACTTGTTTATATCTACTGGCTACTTCTTTTCATTTCAGTCTTCACCGTAGCCGTATTCCAGATCCAGATGTTTAAGGCGGACAAATACACCTTCAAGTTGCTACACCATCAGGCAAGCAAAAAAATGATCATATTCATTGCCAGTTTCAACGAAGATGCCGGAATGGTGGCCAGAAACCTCTTATCAATAAAAAATGCTAACAGGGACGGTGAAGTCTGGCTACTGGACGACTCTACGGACCAGAAGATAGTAAAAGAACTGATACCGATCTGCGAGAAACTTGGAGTTAGGTTCGTTCATAGAGACTCGAGGAGGGGATATAAGGCTGGAGCCATAAATGACGCCCTGGCACTGGTAGGGGAAGGCTATGAGTTTATGGCGGTTTTTGACAGTGACCAGATGCCTAACCCCCGATTCTTCACTGGCATCATGGGGTACTTTTCTGATCCAAAGATTGCAGTTGTTCAGATACCACAGACATATACAAGTGTTCCAACAAATATCAGTCACTCCGCTTTTTTTCAGCAGGAGGTCTTTCTGAGGAAGATAATGAGGGCAAGAAGTGGATCTTCAGCATTTATTCTCGGTTCTGGCTTTGTGGCAAGAATTTCTGCGATCAGGTCAGTAGGCGGTTTTTTTGAGGAAAATGTAACAGAGGATCTTGCAACATCGATCCTTCTTCAGAGCAATGGCTGGAAGATAGTGTATGTGGATACTTCTGACATCTGGTACGGTAGATCCCCGGAAACTGTCAGCGCCTACATCAAGCAACAGGGAAGATGGTCACTTGGAGGGTTTCAATCGCTTTCTCTGATGCTGAGCAGCAATCTCTCGTTATCTGCATTTTTTGATTACTTTTCAGGCTGGCTTTATTGGTTATGGGTCGGCCCGGTCAGACTTTTTTCGCTTATTACACTTGTGCTATTCCTGGATTTCAGGCTATATACAATTCTTGTGAATCCTATATTTTTCATCATCTTTTACTTCCCGTTCTTTATTTATTCAATGCTCTTCTATTACTATACAGCGAGCGACGGACTGATGAGTTACGGAATAAAGGGGTTTTTCATGCACCAAGGTGCGGAACTCATGCTGATGTTCACGGTGACTTCTTCATTTTTCGCATACGTTTTTAGAAGAAAACGTCCTTTTGCCGTCACGCCAAAAGGGGTTGCCGGAACTTATTCCCTCGGGCAGGCCATGCCCATGATCCTGATAGAATTGCTTGTTACTTCCACAATAAGTCTTGGAATTATATGGTTGAGGACTGCCAGCCAGTTTCTGCTAAGAACAGCCATTTACATTAACTTATTTTTCGCTGTCTATCTCATACCTTTCCTGATCGCAGCAAGCGTTATACTGTTTACCAGCACCTATTCCCCTAAAGATGAAACGATCCTGCTAACCAAGGTGCAGCCGCCCGGATAGCACCAGAATAAAAACTATGCCCTAAACCGCTATTGATCAACATTTGTATAAAATGACCTGGATCTCATCATGTCCCTCCTGTTTAGGGCAGGCCCGTTCTGATTTGCATATTTACGGATGAGGGACGGCTTTCCAAATATTCGGACCAGAGATGTATCATCAGCATCTAAATTAAGCAGGTATTTTCCTTTCACCCTCTTAAGGAAATCAGCAAGGTCCAGAAAATCACTCTCAGTGAAATTGTAGTTATACCAGTTTTTTCCGGGATATGGAGGATCAAAATAGAAGAAGGCACCTTCTGAATCGTATTTGCGTATAATGACTCGAAAGTCCAAATTTTCTATCTGCCACTTTCTCACGACATCGTGAATTTTCCCAAAACTGTAAAGCGTCTTTTTCAGGTACAGATTTGAAGACTTTTCCCTTCGCGTTCCGTAAGTCTCACCCAACCCTCCAAAGCTGCGGCTGAACCTTACCATTGTGTCCCTCGCCCTGAGTGGATCGATAATGCCGCTGCTGTTTGAAGGTGGTTCAGAAAGAACCCGCGACAAACCTGAACCTGTACCGGCTTTGCCGGTTTTCCTCACTTCGCCCCTTCCACCAGTACCGGTATCACTATCACGATGGGGATCAGTCCTGACTCTGGAATTTTCGTCTTCACTGGCAACCTCTTCCTTCAGCATTTCATATAATGTTCCGGGTTTGTACTTTATTGAATTGAACAGATTAGTGAACTGGGGGTCTATGTCGTTATAGACAGTGTTGGGAGAATTAATATTAAGCGATACTGACCCGGACCCACCGAAAACGTCTATAAACAAGTTGCAGTGAGAGTTGTTAAACACTTTCTTAATATCCGGAATAACAACAAACTTGGCTCCGGGATATTTTAGCAGTCTGAGATATACCATGGATCACTGCTGGCATATCATCTTTCAGGCTATATTGCTTTCCAAATCATAATAATTGAAAGAACTCTAATCGGAAAGCAACTCTTTGATAAAATGTCGCAGTTCCCCTATCTAAAATAATCAAGGTCGTATAGACGTTGCCCTTTGCGGCTTGTTCCAATCTGATTGGCAATGCCATGGCCTGATAGTCGGCGAAAGTCATAAAGCATGATCTGCTGCCAAACAAATGGTCATTTTATCCAGATAAACACTCCTGGTGCAATTATAATTTTACTGTGTTGAAGAACCAGCAGTCAGTATTATGCAATGATATAGTTAATTTAAATACCACTATGGATTTTAATTTCGATGGCAAGAAAAATCACGGTCAACATGTATATGACTCTTGATGGATTCGGCGTATTCGCAAAATATCCTGGATCTGACATAGAGGAAGATGAGCCTGATGATTTCTGGAAGGAAATGTGGATAAGCAGATATGACTCAGTTGACACGATAATCTTCGGGAGGCGATCATACGAAGGACACGCACAGGTCCATGCACTGGCTAACCGGAAGAAAACTGACAAGGAATATCTATATGATTACTCCAGGTTTCTCGAGAGATGCAAGTTAATAGTACTTAGCAACACTTTACAGAAAACAACATGGGGAAATAGCAAAATTGAGAAAGGCGATATCGGAGATTTGGTGGAGCGGCTAAAAAAGGAGCCTGGAAAGGACATAATAGTGGAGGGTGGGCCTTCACTGGCCCACGATTTCATCCAGAGAAGGCTAGCTGATGACTACAAAATGCTTGTGATGCCAGTGATTTACGGAAAAGGGCCTCATTATTGGGGTACAATGGATGACCAGGAAACGCTGAGGCTGATCAGCGTAAAGAAAATGACGCATGGTGAGCTGATCCTTCATTATGCCAGCGTCAGGTAAACGCTGGTATAGTTTCAGCAGTAATCTGTACCAAAAGGGAGCTATGTCATAGGATGAACACTTAACAGGCAGGCATTTAACAGCTTTAATTGAAACAGAAATTACATGCTGGTTATTTGGCCTTTACCATCCTCCTATCGTCCTTTAGTCTCCGATATATGAGAAAATTCCGGGAATACTTTCACTGAACTACTGCTATTAAAGGGGTGGTAATATCCAGAATAACCATTGAAGTGTTATTGGAATTCGCTTTGAAAACAATATTGAGGGGTGTTTCATTAATATTAGTAGCATCTATGGAAACAGATCCAGATTGGCCTGAACAAAATCCGGTACTGAATACCTGATGACCAAGCGCGCAAACATTCATTTCGACTGTTCCAGGCTGTGAAGATAGCGTTGCTACAACAAAGGAATATGACAGGTTAATACTATCACTCGATAATGGTTGTGTTACAACCAAAAGGGATTGATTCGGTTGCAGCTGAATCTCAGTAAAAGCCTGAAGTAGAATACTTTCCGATCCTTTAGAAAATCCCTGATTGTACCCCCGTGTTTTTCCCATTTCCAGACCAATTTCAAAAAAACCCACAGAAGCCAGGACTATGATGACTGTAATCACAACAGCAGCTATGAATTTTCTTTTTTCCATGATCAATCGTAAAAATATTCAGTATAAATATTTTTATAGATAAATATTTAAAAACTCCTGTAAGGGTTACTTTAGGACAAAAATCTCAGAAAACCTCAAGATAGATATACCATTTATCTTATTGCAGAAATAGTGCCATGTAGTATTTTTACAAAACTAAACAATATATAGAATGGGTCTGTCCGGATTTGGACCGGAGTTTCCAACTCCCGAAGCTGGAAGGATACCAGGCTACCCCACAGACCCTGTGATCGAGGAAAGGTTGCAGCCTTAATAATATTTCAGTTAGCGTGGAGGCATCCTTATGGCTCCGTCAAGCCGTATAGTTTCTCCGTTTATCATTGCATTCTCTATTATGTGTACGGCAAGGGCAGCAAATTCCTCAGGCCTCCCCAACCTTGAGGGGAAAGGAACCTGCTTTCCAAGTGTTTCCCTCACGTCAGGAGGGAGTTTTCCGAGAAGCGGGGTGTCGAATATGCCTGGTGCAATTGTAACAACCCTTATTCCATAGGCTGCCAGATCACGCGCAATTGGAAGCGTCATTCCAACTATTCCCCCCTTGGATGCAGAATATGCAGCCTGACCAATCTGGCCCTCGAAGGCTGCTATTGAGGAAGTGTTGACTATCACGCCACGTTCCCCGTCAGAATTGGGGTTATTCATTGTAGCGTATTGGGAGAATATTCGGATGGCGTTGAATGTTCCTATGAGGTTAATCCCGATAACTTTTGAGAAGCTCTGCAATGAGTGGACCCCATTCTTTCCGACAACTTTTTCTGCTATCGCGATTCCTGCGCAGTTGATCAACCCATGCACCTTCCTGCCTTCCTTAGTTGCCTCAGAAAAAAGATTCTTTACGCTTTCCTCATCGGTTACGTCGGTTTTGATAAATATTCCTTTCAGTTCTTTCGCCACGACGACTCCGTTGTCCTGGTCAAGATCAGCTATTATTACGCCTGCACCTTTACTGTATAGAAGGCGTGCAACTGCAGCCCCGAGCCCTGAAGCGCCACCGGTTATGACGAATGACCTGTCCCTTATTTCCATGACCTGAAATGCAAAGAAAGGTCATAACCTTTCCACTATCATGCCGTTCGCCATCCCGCCACCTTCACAAATGGCTATCAGGCCAGTGCTGAGCTTTTCGTGCTCCAGTGCGTTGATCATTGTTGCGATTATCCTCGTGCCTGTGGCTCCCAGCGGATGGCCAATGGCAATTGCACCCCCATGAATGTTCAGTTTCTGCATTGGGACCTGAAATTCCTTCTGCCAGGCAAGCACCACGGAAGCAAAAGCTTCATTGACTTCGAAGAGGTCTATATCGTCCAATTTCATTTTTGCCTTTTCAAGAAGCTTTCTTGTAACCGGTATTGGGCCTGTAAGCATCTTAATCGGGTCAACACCCACAGCGGCCGTTGTTAAAATACGCGCTCTCGGCTTGAGGTTTAATTCATCTACCGATGCCCCGGATGCCAAGAGGGCAAGGCTGGCTCCGTCCGATATCTGGCTTGAGTTCCCTGCGGTGATCATCTTCAGCCCCTCAAAAGCCGGAGGCAAACTGGCCATTTTTTCAAAATCCACCGCTTCCCTTACGCCTTCGTCCTCGCTAACGGTTGCTTCCTTACCGTCATCCCCTGTCACTTTGACCGGCACAATTTCCTTTGTCGTCCTTGGTCTAGCCTTGGAGGCAAGCTTATGGCTCCTCTCTCCAAGCCTGTCCATCTCCTCCCTGGTAACGCCCCATTCGCGGGCAATCATTTCAGCGCCTGCGGCCTGGCTGAACCATCCACTGTTAATGCCGTATCTTGCCTTGAGGCCGGAAGTCAGCGGGGAAAAACCATCCCTGAAATTGCTGTACATTGGA
Organism: Thermoplasmatota archaeon; assembly: GCA_023484805.1. Lineage (GTDB taxonomy): Archaea > Thermoplasmatota > Thermoplasmata > Thermoplasmatales > Thermoplasmataceae > B-DKE. Next base: position 36,334 of record JAMDAM010000022.1, read on the forward strand.
ATGCGCGTCATGGATTCCACTCCCCCGGAAATAACAAGGTCATAATTGCCGGACATTATCCCATAGGCTGCAAAAGTGGCCGCCTGCAGGCTGGATCCACACTGGCGATCTATCGTCGTCGCAGGCACGCTCTCCGCAAAACCTGCCGATAGCCAGGCGTTTCTCGCTATATTGGTCGACTGCTCTCCATTCTGCGTCACGCAGCCGATCAGGACATCATCGATCAGTGAGTCGTAAATATTGTTCTTATCAACAACGTTTATCATCAGGTCCGCCAGGAGATCCACAGGATGCTTGTTCTTCAGTTTCCCGTTGCGCTTCCCTATGGGCGTTCTCTTCGCATCTATAATGTAAACTTCCCTTCCCTTCTCAAATTTTGCCAGATAGATTCACCCGAAATTGGAATAATGCTAACCGCTAAAATATTTTTGTTTTGCACCACCTTTTTTACAAGAACTGATCAACCGGCATGTCCTTGTGCAAAATTGAAAAACTGCGAATTTTCATGCTCCGTATGCCCAAAAATCCAGTTATTCAAAAAAAATTTGATTGGTCCTGACGTAGGTGGAAACTCAAAGCAAGAGAGAGAATTAGCCAGCCACATCACATCTTCTTACCAAGGCGAACCTTGGCATATCAGGAGTTTGCGCAGCCTACCTAACATCTTGGAGAAATTATTAAATATCATGTACGTGTGTGTTTTGACATGGATAATGAAGCATCTGCTTTAACTGCAAGACTGAACCGGATCAATGCTTGGTCTCTCCCCATGTACCTGCTCGGTATAATTGGGATGGGGTACTTCTTCGTATTCTACGATATTTCCGATATCGGGTTTGCGATGACAACGGTACAAACACAATTCAACCTAACCGGGTCAGAGGTTCTGTTTGTTGCACTCTCTGTTGGCTTAATCGGGTATGCGGTTGGATCTTATGTTATTGGAACGCTATCAGACTCATATGGACGTTTCAACATGATGCTCATAACTATGCTGCTCACGGCAATCGGGTCCTTCGGCGACGCACTTTCCACAAACATGGTGACGCTTTCTTTCTGGAGATTCATCACCGGAATGGGAGTAGGGGCTGACCTGAATCTTGTGTCAACATACATAGGAGAGTTCGCACCAGCTGCATCAAGAGGGAGAATTTCCGTGATTACGTTTCTTGTTGGTATTATGGGCCAGGCGGTAACGCCATTCATTGCGTTATCTCTTGTTCCTGTTTATTATACAGGTTGGAGATGGCTATTTGTTATAGGTGGAGTGATAGCGGTTATAGCACTCCTTCTGAGATTCGAGTTACCGGAATCCCCGAGATGGCTGATTAACAACAAGAAATACGACAGGGCGGAGGCCATCATAAGTCGAATGGAGGTAGTAGCAAAGAAAAAGAACGCACTTCTGGAAAGTCAGCAAGCTTCTGTCGAGACGGATTTCGGGCGTTTTCCGACATCGTATCTCTTTAGAAAGCCGTATTCAACGAGACTTGCAATAACAATCTCTCTTTGGTTTTTCTGGTACATAGGAAATTACGGTTTTCTGGGAGATGCAGCCACCCTGCTGAGCAATGCAGGCTATACGGTGTATTCATCCATCGGGTTCATCGCAATTGGCGCTATCGGTTATCCAGTTGGCGCATTAATATCGATAGTCCTGGCAGATAAGGTAGAAAGAAAGTATCTGATATTTGTATATACCATAATTTGGATCATAAGCATGGTGCTCTTCGGCTCCCTCAGTTCTGTTGCTGTAATATATGCCGGAACTTTCCTTGCATCACTTGCGCTAGGATCCTACCTGCAGGTCGCGTATTCATACACGGCGGAAATTTTCCCGACCAGAGCCAGAACGTCGGGTTTTGCCCTGAGTGATGGGCTTGGCCATATTGGAGGGGCAGTCGGAGCCCTGTTCCTGCCTGTCCTAGTTGTATCCTACTCGTTCTTCTTCGGGTTTACCTTCATTGGAGTAACCGGACTAATCGCAGGACTGATTGCGCTTCTTGGGCCGATTTCAACGACTAAGAAGCTGGAGGATGTGTCCGCCTGAAATATTTTATATAAATTTTTTAAATTATTTCATTCCCCCATAGCCATGGAATGATGAAATTTTTCCATTCATCCTGTTCAATTGAAAATTTTTATTTATAGCGGAATTTTATGGGAACTAA
>JAMDAM010000049.1 GCA_023484805.1 Thermoplasmatota archaeon
GGAGTTTGTCGAGTTCAACCTGGTTCCTGGCATTGAATCCTATAACGGCCTTCTTCACCTGACTTTTGAAGAAGTCTATAGATGAATCTATTCCCTTTGCCGAGAATGCTACAACTTCTGTTGCCCCCGTGCTGGCCCCAGCCGGAGCCGAGGCAATTCCGACGGCACCGCCCAAGACGACTTCAGCCTCAATGGTGAAGTTCCCTCTAGAATCCAGTACTTTCCTGACCCGAACGTCCTTTATAGAAAAATCCTGCATGATTCAAGTAATGGATTAAATTCATAAATACTTACTTGAATCTTTCATCTCGATGATATTTTTCCTGTATCTATCAACAAAGGTATTGTAGTTGTTCTTGTAATTGGTCCAAAGGGTCTTGTATGCTTCATCTATCTTTCCCACAACCTTTGCAGGAACCCCGACTGCAATGCTTTCATCCGGTATCTCGAACCTGTTCCTCACAACGGCGCCTTCGCCGACAACCGCCCATATTCCCACCGTAGCGAAGTCGGAAACAGTAGCTCCCATTCCCACAACGGCCCAGCTCCTGACATGCCCTGTATGTATCACTGATAGATGCCCGATTGTTGCATGCTCCTCTATGACCGTCTTTTCACCTGGGCGTGCGTGAACTACGCAGTTATCCTCAATTGCCGAGAAGCTTCCAACCTCGATTCTACCGTAATCTCCCCGCAGAACTGCGCCTGGGCCTATCCATACCCCGTCTCCAATCCTGACATTTCCAATGACCGTTGCGTTCGGGAAAATATACGACCTGCCTATCTCGGGTACCTGACCTTCAAAAGAGTAAACTGGCATAGTTCCTGAACACGTTTATGTTTATAAATTGATTTTCAGCTAACAAGTGCATCGGACTCCCTGAGGATCAGGGGAATATCGGGCGTGAAATCCATGATTCTTCCTGTTATCGCGTGTGCGGCCACCACCGAACCGATCGCAAGCGATTTTTTCATCTGCATCTTGCGGGATAGCCCAAGATATAATCCAGCGCGGAAAGAATCGCCGGCGCCTGTCGTATCCCGCGGAGTGCCCGCGTTAAACGAGGGGACAGTGAATTCTTCCTCACCGCTATAAAACGTCGACCCATCCTTGCCATGAGTTACGATGACCTGCACCCCCATCTGCATTAGGTCCTGCAGCACAATTCCGAATTTATCTCTAAGCACGTCCATTTCGTGAGAATTTCCAATGAAGAGATCTGTGTAAGCCAGCATCTCCAGAACTGAGTTCCTGTCATAGTTATATGAAAGTTCCTGGCTTGGGTCGAAGACCACTTTCGATCTCCCATGCGCCCTCTCCGCGATTCTTAGATATTCACTTGCCGGTCCAGTGGAAAGGTGCACATATTCATATTCTCCAGGCTTGAACCCAAAAGAGGGCTTCCAGCTTTCCATGGGACCCTGAACAACGTACGCGATCTGGTCTAACCCGTCTGAAACCAGGTAACACATTGGGCCTGAAAGGCCGCTGTCAACTAAGATGTGATCAGTCCGGACTCCCATTTCCTCGAGTTTTTTCAGGTACGATTCGTGGGTTCTTCGTGAAACTGCAGAGTAGAGGTCAAACGGGAAACCGAGCCTGGAAGAAACAAGGGCAAAATTGCCCGCCGTGCCTCCAAAGTTTTCAGAAACGCCATCTACTTTCACTGATCCGCTTGTAGGCAGTGACCCAACCCTTAGGGAGATGTCAATGTTCACGTGACCGAAATATGCAAGAAACCGCTTATCCATGATATGAGAATGTTCGTTAATAGATATCCTTTTTCCCGGAATAAGGCGATCGTAACTTAATATAAGCCTGCCATCATTGTCCGTAAGGGGTGGACTGTTGTCGGATAGTGGAGGGATCATGGAGGACATAAGATCAGTGATAGCCTTTTTTACAATATTTCCGGTCAGGTCTAAATCGCTCCCCACAGCAAGAGGTCTTTATTTCCTTTCAGCATTGGGTTTGGGAATTGGGCTTTTTGCCGGCCTGGTTTTTTCCTGGGTAGCTTCCTACATAGGTTCTGTATCCGCAGTCATCGTCTATATGTTACTGATCATTGCAATTCCCGGTTTTCACCACCTGGACTCTGTGCTTGACGTTGGCGATGCCATCATGGCGAGAGGGGATGCAGCCCGGATGGTCAGGGTGATGAAGGATACCGCAACTGGTGCAGGTGCAATAGGCATGATCATGGTCGTCTACGGAACAACTGCTGCCTTCGCTCTTTACATTGGATATGCAGATGCCATTTCGGTACTAGCGCTTGCAGAGGCTGTTTCGAAGCTATCGTTCATAGTATCAGCCAGTGGAAGGAAAGCACTCGGTTCCGGCATGGGATCAAGTTTCTTAAATTCTGTTTCCCGCGGAGGCCTCCCTCTTCTGGTCGTAAATTTAGCCGTACCATTCCTTGTTTCCATCTTCCTCGGTATTTCATACATTATTCCGATAATCATCGCCCTTCTCGCATCATTTATCATTACTTCAAGGTTCGAAAAAATGCTCTCTGGGATCAACGGAGATGTGCTTGGATTTTCCGGTGAAGTTTCCAGGATGGTGTATATCGTCTCATTTGTGCTGATATCCCTCATTTCGGTCCACTATGCTGTACTAGGACTGAAAATCGACATTTGACATTGCGAAAAAAACTTCCCGGTCCCTCGAAGGGTTGTCATGGGGTATCGGGGGCTGCTTGATCTCGTCGATCGCATCTCCGAATTCATCCCTGAACTTTTTCATTTCTTCCACATCGTCGCATACAATCATGGCTTTTTTTGTCTTGCCGGATATGCCTGCTGCCCTGATTGCATTGCCAACCTGTGGTTCCCCTGAGATGTACATAAGCACCAGCGAACCAATTTCCCTGACCTTGGAGCCGTTCTCCATCCTCCTTTTCGCCCGATCAAGAGCAGCCTGCACCTGCACTTCAGAAACAATACTGCCAATGTCCATGATAAGGAAAAAATGACTGCTCCGCCTGGAGAAATCGATTATATCCCTTACCCTATCCGGTTTCAATAATAAAATATAGAAAAAATTATCCGACATTTGCTCCAACGCGACCTGGCCCTGGTCCCAGATTCTTCGGTTTCAGGAATTGGGATATTCGATCAAGGAACTTCTGCCTTTCAGGTCCGGAGACAAATGCATTTTCAAGCACTTCCTGTATATTGTTCACTGGAATTATCTGTATCCGGTCCTTGTGGGTTTCATCGAGGATTATGTCGCCGAAATTAGATATTGGTACTATGACCTTCTTGAGACCTGACTCAATGGCTGCTTCCACCTTTGCCGTCACGCCTCCGACCGGAAGCACCGCACCCCTTACGCTGAGAGATCCTGTCATGGCCAGGGTCTGGTCAATGGGTATATTCTCAATGGCAGAAATAACAGCAGTGGCAATTGATACGCTGGCTGAATCACCCTCAACTCCGTCGTATGATCCCACGAACTGTATGTGTATGTCCATGTCGGAGATGTCATTTCCGCTGATCTTCTTGAACACGGCTGAAACGTTTTCCACAGCTTCCTTTGCAATTTCGCCAAGCTTGCCGGTTGCAACAACGCTTCCATTTCCCTTCTTCTGCGCAGGAGTAACTTCTGCTACGATTGGCATTACGACACCAGTATAATCTGCCATCCCGCTGTTTGCACCCATAACAGCAAGACCGTTGACCATGCCGACAGCCTCTCCCTCGGTGAGGAACGTCTTGTAATTTTTCCTGACTTCAATCATCTTGTCCGCCACCTGTTGCTCAAGGGGCTTGCTTAGGTTCTTCGCAGCGATCACGTGCTTCGAGGTGACGATATCTGCCTTCTCGCTGATTGCTATGTCTCCGGCGACCCTGATAAGGCCGCCCAGTTCGCGCAACCTCAGCGTGAGTTTTCCCTTTCTTCCTGAACGTTTCTGTGCCTCCTTTATTATCTCGACCACAGCGCTCTTGTCCAGGTGCGGGATCTTCTTGTCCTTCTGGACTTCCTGTGCAATAAACTGCACAATCTTGTCCCTGTTTGAGTCATTGTCGTCGAAGGTGTTGTTGACATATACCTCATAGCCGTATCCACGGATACGGGATCTCAATGCCGGATGGATTCCCTGAACTGCATCAAGATTGCCCGCTGCCACCAGAACAAAATCGCATGGAACAGGTTCTGTCTGTACCATAGCTCCGGCGCTGCGTTCGCTCTGGCCGGATATGGAAAACTTCTTCTCCTGCATAGCAGTCAGGAGAGCCTGCTGGCTTTCAGGGCGCAGGAGGTTCATCTCGTCTACGAACAGGACTCCCTTATGTGCTTTATGAATGTTGCCGGCCTCTACCCTGTCGTGCGCAGGGGTCTCCAGCCCGCCGGACTGAAACGGATCATGCCTGACATCTCCGAGCAAGGCCCCTGAATGTGCACCAGTTGAATCTATGAATGGCGGCTTCTCATTTGGAGTATGGGTAACCAGCAACTTGGGAATCATGGCCTTTTCCTGCCTGAAGCTTGGGTTCATTGCAAGCGCAACATAGAGTATGGCTGCAGCGATTATTGCATAAAACAGGATTATGACTCCGTAGAGAAATGCAAATATTATGCCGATGAAAACAATGGAGAATATTATCAGCATTATTGTCCGTGCCCTGTCCCTCTTTACTCTTTCCGCCTTGATCTGGTATTGCTTCACCACTTCCTTTCCCTTGCCGGCAGGAAGCGTCTTGACCTTAGGCCTGTTTGAATCCTCAGGATTTGGGAATACAAGAATATCCTCCAGGTCTTCCTTTGGAAGGAAATCAACCATGGATTGCGCAAGCATTGATTTCCCTGTTCCCGGGTCTCCGATAAGCAGTACGTGTCGCTTCTGGAGGGCAGCCTTTTTTACTACGTCTCCGGCACTCTCCTGCCCTATGACCTGGTCAAAAAGGATTGGGGGTACCTTGACATCCTTGGTTGTGGTGATCTGTAACCTGTTTACATAATCCTCAACATTTTCGACCGTATCTTCCACAACTACGTATCGAAATTCAATAATTAAGCCTTTTCAATACTCAATCAATATTGCATAACCTGACGAACCAGATACACAGCATGAGCGTATTGACAGCAAAGAGCGAAAAACACACGTTTCACGGAATTCCTGACAGCGTGGAAAAAAATGGATGTGTTTGGGAAACGGTAATCTAAAAATTAACCTATTTCCACGGCAAAAATCTTTTTCTGGGTAAACATTGCCTTCATGGCACGTACTTCATCGACAACATCAGGGTTGATCTTGAAATACTTGAAACCGTTCTTTGTCTGTTCCGCCTTCACAAGCGCCAGACCAACCAAGCTTTCCTCTACAGTATACCTTACGCCCAGTCCCTCAAGGCAGCCCTTCACATTTGAAGGATCTGATTTTATCGCTCTTGATATCTCAGAGAGATATGACCGGTAAGGGTATATGCTCAATAGATAAAACAGAGCTTTCCTTCGAAGCTCGCTCCTGTTCAATGATCTTATCACGTTTCCGTCTGCTACCGTTTCCATAACGTTATATTCCATAAACTATATTTAAGACTTTTTGTCAGACAAACAACCGATACGTTCCACTACATCTAAACTGCACAATCTACCTACATAAGTGTTTATTAGTCTGACATAATTTAATCGAAATTACGTGATTAATCATACCACACTGCCTGGTCTGCTTCCCTTTGAATTCTCTTGTCTCATCCATTAAGAAAGTCAAGCGAATGCAATCTTACGGGACTGGAGTAAGCCATTTCCGGTACTTCTCTACCTTGCCAGTCACTGTGTCATTGTACAACTTTGCAAGGCTTTCCGTGGACTTCCCCGGCAGGCCACCAGAGATGATCATTCCGTCCACCTCGAGGATAGGCGTGATTTCTGCGGCAGTTCCACCGAAGAAGAGCTCGTCGGCCGTGTAAAGCTCCTCCCTGTGCACGAATCGTTCCCTCACGTGCAACCCGATGTCTGAAGATATGTTCATTATTGTGTCCCTCGTGATACCGATCAATATGTCTGAATCCCTCCCCGGTGTGATAAGCTCCTTTCCTACCACCATGAAAATGTTTTCACCCGGGCCCTCGGTCACGTAGCCCGATGGGCTTGTAAGAATGGCCTCATCGTAACCAGCCGAGACGGCTTCCCTGTTCGCGAGAACTGAATTAAGGTAATTTCCGCTTGCCTTGGCTTCAATCGGCAGGAAAGCCGATCCCGGCCTGTGCCAGGAAGATACCTTGCATCGCAATCCCTTAGCCTTTGACTGTGAAAAATAGCTCTTGAATGGCACGGCTGCGATGTATATGCTTACTTTCTTGTCCCTTGTCCCGAGACCTATCCTGTCATCGTTGTAAAATGCAAACGGGCGTATGTATGCATCTGTAAATTTGTTTACTGATATGACGTCCTTGATGCCCCTTACAATTTCTTCCTTCGTGAAGTTTGTTTTCATGGAATAGATTTTCATTGACCTGAAAAAGCGATCAACATGATCCTCAAGCCTGAATATTGATGCCGAGGTTCCAGTGTTATAGCTCCGGATGCCCTCGAAAATACCGCTCCCATACTGGAGAGAGTGCGTGAGAATCGGAACCGTTGCCTCGCTGTATTTTACTATTTCCCCATCAAGCCAAACCCTGGTTTCATTATCCATGCTTATCGCACATACAATCACGTCGAGGTATATCTGATTTCATGGCAGGAATTGCGAATTTAATTATAGCGAGATTAGAATATGGAAATGTGTCTTTCACAACAGGGAACAGCATCAGGTTCACAGTCTTCGGAGAGTCGCACGGTCCGGCAATTGGTGGCGTGCTGGATGGCCTGCCTTCCGGCTTTGAGATAAATACTGGAGAGATAGCTAAGTGGATGGATAGGAGAAGACCGGGCCAGAGCGAGATAACCACCAGGCGCAGTGAACCTGACACGGTAAAGATAATCTCGGGCGTAACAGAAGGATACACTAACGGAGGGCCGGTTGCCTTTTACATCGAGAACTCGGACGTCATGAGCGAGCACTATTCCGAGCTTGAATACAAGCCAAGACCCGGACATGCGGACATAACCATGTATGAAAAATTTGGCAAGCACCGACCGTATGCAGGCGGTGGATTCGCTTCTGGCAGGCTGACTGCCCCGCTGGTTGCAGCTGGATCCATATGCATGCAGGTGCTGTTCAGCCACGGGGTCAGCATAATCTCCTACATTGACAGGATAGGGGGTGTATCCATGGAGAATACACCGGCTTGTGACCAGGATTACCCCTATACCTTCAAGACCAGGATACCTGACACAGCCGTGGATACAGAGGCTCACGCAGCCATAATCCGTGCCATGGGTGAAGGCGATAGCCTCGGATCATCAATACAGACCATCGTGACAGGGATTAAGCCTGGAGTAGGTGAGCCGTTCTTCAATTCGGTTGAGAGCGAGATCGCGAAGATGATGTTTTCCATCCCGGGCATAAAGGGCGTAGAATTTGGAAAGGGATTCGGTTTCTCTGCTTCTTCCGGAAGCAATGTAAAGGATGAGATGCATGTGGAAGATGGCGGCATCCGGTTCAACGCAAATAACAATGGTGGCGTCCTTGGCGGAATCTCGAATGGGATGCCAATAACCTTCAGGGTCGCGGTGAAACCTACCTCCTCCATAAGGAAAGAGGAAAATACCGTGGATTTGAGGAGCATGACAAACTCCACCATCCGCATCCAGGGGCGGCATGATCCTTGCATAGGCATAAGGGCCCTGCCTGTTGTGCAGACATCAACGGCAATTGTCCTGCTTGACCTGCTGTTCGCGGGCGGGTACCTTGGAAGAATACATTCCTAGACGATGCTGGAAAACGGGACAAGGAAGATCAGGTATGAAATTATCAGAGCCATCGGCAGGGTACCGGCAATTGCATATTTTGCCTTACGCACTGTGGAAAGTACTGTCTCCGTGAGCTTATGATAGCTGTTCTCCTCCCCCATCTTGATCCTGACATCTGCGGATCCCATTCCTACCATGGAATCGCTGATATCACGGACAGCGTTTTTGATAGTTCCAACTATAAGTTCTGATAATATATCCATGTCCCCCTTAATGCCCAGCGGGAAAACGTCCAGGGTGCTGGCGTTCACGATGTGATTGTCCGTGGTATATATTTCAACGTTTGATACTATGTGCCTTGATTTCCCTCTCACCATTTCTATGGTCTCTGTTGTTATGTTGTTCGAATCTGTGAGAACAATTACGTCTATCCTGTCTCCCGTCCGGAACGCCAGCGTCTGTATGCCCATTCCAGCCAATCCAGGAAACTGGGTTTTGAGACTGGAGAAGCCGATCATTGCGGGCGAGTTAGGTATGCTTCTCGCGAACTCCCTGGTGAATGGCTTCACCAGGTCGTCGCATTCCCTGAGTTCCCTTGCACCCTTGGTAAAGTTATTCTGTGCGTCTATCAGTGCAAAATCGGTTGCACCATGCGTCTTTATGGATTCCATTATCCGCATTCCCTCGCCAAGTTCAACGTCGTCGAAAGGCTCCCTTTCAGGGATGATGCTTCCAAACCCAAAGTTACCAAACCGCAGCAGTGCGATGGAGTACTTCCCAGCATTCAGCTTCCGGAATCTTGACATGGTCTCCACGTACTGTACCCTCTCGAGCGCAGTCCTTATCCCGGAGGCCAGCCGGTCGATGTCCTCATCTCCCTGGCAGTTGTTGCTGTGAGTGGTTGTGGTGTGGAATACCATCATCTCCCTGCCGAGGTCCGGCAGCCTGTCCTGAAGCCTGATAGGGAGGTCACTGCAACCCAGCCTCCCGAATGGGCCTGGGTGCACATATGGAAAGACCAGCGTAACAAGAGGCTTGTCCGCTCTTCTTATGTCTATGACTTTCACCGGTACAGTCACTTCTTTCCTGTATATTCTTTCAAAGAACTCCTTTCCGACCTCGTCCCTGTCCCCGACGGTCTTGAAATTAAGGAAAAACTGCAGCAGTTTTGTCGCGCTCACTCCATAATCCCTAGAGAAACCCGAAAGGACTATCTTGGTAAAGACCACCGCGATTATGGCGCTTGCCAGGGAGGCAAGAATAAATGGGATTATAAGCGGATATCCACCGTACAGATAAGCGAAGGACAATATTCCCGCATAGGTGTAGTTCAGTGATGGGGGAAGCAGGTAACTGACCTTTTCCGAATAATAAACATAGAAGATAAGCAGCCTGAAGAAAGACACAAATGCAATGGAAAAGAATACCTGTTCCTCAGTACCACTGAACAGGTTCAGGACATGGACTATCCAGAATATTATCGTCCACATTCCGAAACTGGCAAAATCGAGGTAAGCTATCCTCCTCATGGGAAAGACGAATTTACCCATCCGTATGAAGACCCAGTCAAATAAAAGCACAAACACGAATGAAAGAAATATCCCTATGAGTACGTCCCTGAGCGAATGAATGAGAAGATAATCAATTCCCATTATGACTGTGAGCGGAACTATGTAGAATT
>JAMDAM010000050.1 GCA_023484805.1 Thermoplasmatota archaeon
TATTCAAGCCCGGCAGAAACCTCTGAATTCATGCTGTTAACCATCACTGCTTTTATTGTGCTGACCGTCTCATAGGGTTTTTCGGATATCTTTTCGATAAGTTCCCTGACAAAGCTTTCCGCTGAACTGTCCGGGACGACCGCATCAACAAGGCCTAGCTCCATTGCCTTGGCAGAGGAGATTTTTGACCCGGTCAGTGCCAGGTACATTGCCTTTCCATATCCTATCAGCCTCGGAAGTACCACGTTTCCTCCAGCTCCGGCATTTATCCCTAAGTCAACCTCAGGCTGTCCAAGGGTACATGTTTCAGTCGCGACCCTTATGTCTGCGGATTCCGAGATCTCAAGGCCACCTCCAAGTGCGTATCCGTGAAGCAGAGCTATCACCGGTTTCGGAAACGACCGAAGCTTTAGCACAAGATCATTCAGCTTCCTGTGAAAAGCGATTGCAGCATCTGTACTGATTCCATAGAACTGGTTGATGTCTGCTCCTGCAGAAAAATTTTTGCCCACTCCGGAAAGCACCACAACCCTCACTTCCCTATCCTGGCTGCATTCATCCAGTGCCGAAATGATCTCGTCGGCAACTCTGGTCGTTATCGTGTTGAGTTTTTCGGGCCTGTTTATAAGGATCCAGACGGAATGCGGTTCGTGCCTGATCATTGTTTCCAGGTATTTCTCTGGCATTGCATAGTATCATTTCACTGGTTATAATCATTGATGTGCGCACTGCCGGCATATCATCCACAGGATGAGTGGCACTGCACGGAAAGCTTAATTGACCCGGCATATTTCAGGCGGCATGCATCATTATGAAATGAGAGACGGACAGATTTCGATCTCCAATGATCTTGACAGCAAATACGCCCCTGAGATCGCGCGGATCGCTAACGATTCAACCATAGCGGAATTCATCGGAGTTCATGGATTTCCCCATCCATACACAACAGAGGATGCACTTTATTTCTTCAGCATGAACAGGGAAGAGGGAAAACGTGAATTTGCAATAGACTTCATAATATTTCTCAACGAACAGCCTGCCGGAGTTATCGGGCTGAAGGACATTGATTATTACGACAGCAAGGCACACGTCGGATACTGGGTCGGTAAGGAGTTCAGGTCAAAGGGAGTGGCTTCAGTGGCGCTGAAGCTAGTGTGCGAGTTTTCCCGGAAAACCCTTAACATTGGGCGGCTGTACACAAAGGTGATGGAAAACAACCCCGCATCCATGAAGGTGCTCCTCAGGAATGGTTTCGGCATGGAAGGTTATGAACGTGACTCCTACCGAGTGGCTGGGGGGTACAGATCCATGTTACTGTTCGCCAGGATCATGCGATGACTCAACAAAACCCCCTTAAGCTTTAATTTCTCTGGATAATACATAAGGATTAAAATGTAGGTTCTCATGGACATGACATGGCTCTAAAGGTTGGAGAAAAAGCGCCTGATTTCACTGCAATGTCAGACTCCGGGTCTTCTGTTACTCTTTCCGGTGCACTGAAGAATGGTCCGGTGGTGCTTTATTTTTATCCGAAGGATGAGACGCCCGGCTGCACCGCAGAGGCGTGCACGTTCAGGGACAGGTGGGATGATATAAAGGGCCTCGGCGCCGCTGTATACGGAGTGAGCTCTGACTCCCTGGAATCCCATAAAAAATTCAAGGAGAAAAGAAACTTGCCCTTCACGCTTTTATCAGACCCTGACAAGGCGATCAGGAAACTGTATGGAGCAACCGGGGCAATACTGCCTCCAAGGATAACCTTTGTTATAGATGAGGGTGGGATTATCCGGCACGTCTACAACTCCCAGATGAATGCCAGGAACCATGCCGTCGAGGCTATAAATGCCCTCAATGTGATCAGGCAGAACAGCGGAAAGTACGGAAACTGAACTCTGTATTTAAGTAATTGATATCACTTCTGACGGTAACATCTGCATGACTACCATAGTGAAACTTGGAGGATCGATAATAACCGACAAAACTGAATATCGCCGGTTCATGAAGCATGACACAGAGAAAGTTGTCTCCATGCTCTCTTCCCTGGGAGACGATCTGGTGCTGGTCCATGGCGGAGGGTCATACGGGCACATAAAGGCAAGGGAGTATGGAATCCCGGGGCCCATCAATGAAAGGAGCCGTAAAGGTTTTTCCCTTATTCACTGTGATATGCTCGGGCTTAATGCAGAAGTTTCTGAAATCCTGATCTCCAATGATTACAGATTTATCTCCCTCCCTCCTGCTGGCTTTATATTCGGTAGAACAAGATCATATTCCGCATTCAGGAAATACTTTGAGAGTGGATTCATGCCAGTGACCTTCGGAGACGTTTACGTGAAGAGCGATACGGAGTACGGCATATACTCTGGAGACACCCTGGTGTACGACTTAGCAAGAATATTCACGCCTGAAAGGGTAATTTTCCTCAGCGACGTTGACGGCATATTCAACAGGAATCCAAAATTATACAGTGATGCAAGGCTTCTCTCCAGACTTGACGAGGATGCCACCTTCCAGCCATCGGCCATAGACGTAACAGGCGGGATAGGAAGAAAGCTGGAAATCATGAAGAAAGTCAGGAGATATGCAAAATCTGTTTATCTTATAAACGGATTAAAGCCGGAGAGGTTGCGAATGCTAGATTCTCCCGACCTGATAGGGACCGTGATCAAATGATAGAAAACCGCAAGGAGGAACATATAAGGATTGCCGAGAAAGAAGCCGTTTCTTCAGAATACAATTACTGGGATGACGTAAAGATAATTCACCAGGCTATCCCGGAGGTTGATTTTGATCGGATAGACACAAGCGTAAACTTTCTTGGAAGATCATCGAGCTATCCTTTCCTGATTTCGTCCATGACAGGTGGAACTGACCTCGCGAAGAGGATTAATGGAAATCTTGCAGCTGCCGCGGAACACTTCGGCGTTGGGATGGGTGTCGGAAGCATGCGTGCCGCGGTGGAGAAGAAGGAACTTGCAGACACATATTCTGTCATAAATGGATACAATATCCCGTTCAAAATAGCTAACATAGGGGCACCACAGCTTATAGGACAGAAAAAGCCAGCATTCACCGACTCCGACATTGAGTATTGCTTCAGCCTGATAAATGCTGATTTCCTTATCATACACTTCAATTTTCTACAGGAGATGGTACAGCCTGAGGGGGACAGGAATGCCAGAGGAGTGATGAAGAGGCTGAAAGACATAGCGTCAAGCTACCCTGTAATAGCAAAGGAAACTGGTAATGGGTTTTCACGCGAAGCTGCACTGGAACTTAAGGACGCGGGTGTCCAGGCAATTGATGTTGGCGGGTTGGGAGGGACATCATTCGCTGCGATTGAATACTACCGGGCCGTGAAGGCAAGCGATTCTGAAAAGATGCATTCAGGCAAGACATTCTGGAACTGGGGAATACCGTCACCTGCTTCAATCAGGTACTGTGATGTTGGCCTGCCCGTGATTGGCAGCGGGGGCCTGAGAAATGGGCTGGATCTAGCCAAGTCGATAATGATAGGTGCGACCATGGGGGGATTTGCGAGGAATTTCCTGAGCAGTGCGGACAAATCATTCGATGCACTTAAAATCCAGGTTGATGAAATAATCAGGGACATGAAGATGACAATGTTCCTGACTTCATCTGAAAACGTTGGTGCACTCAGGAAAGCCAGATATTTTGTAACAGAGCCGCTGAAGTCATGGTTTAATGCCTATGGTGAATGATATGGAAGACCAGGAACCGCCCAGGGAAATCGAGACTGACATGCCCTGTCCGGTGTGTGGTGCACACTTATTCCTCATATTTTACGCAACGGAAATTCCGTATGAAGGCGAGATACTCATCCAGACTCAGATGTGCAAGAACTGTTTCTACAAGAATACATCCATACAGAGAACTGAGGGGCTCGCCCCCATAGAGACCTCCCTTGAGATACTGGACGGAAATGACCTGAATGTTGTGGTGTACAGATCACCCGGAGCCAAGGTATCGATACCGGAAATAGGGGTTGAGATTGAGCCCGGCACAGCATCAAACGGAGATATAACAACTGTTGAGGGGCTGCTGATGGCCATCAGGGACCAGATGATATTCATATCTGACAGTGCAGATGATGAAGAAAGATTCAGCGAGATCATGGAAACAATCAATTCTGTCCTCGACGGCAGAGGCCCCAGAATAACGATACACATCGATGATCCAAAGGGCATAAGCAAGATAGTCAGCTACAGAGCAGTGACCAGGGGATTGAACTGAAACAACCGGCATTGATTACGAAAATCGCCACTTGCTCCACGCATATCGGATAATATTGTATTTCTGAAATTACGCCCACAATCAGTTTTAAATAACCTTCACCTATGATCCTACGGTATATCTATGGGATTAACGACAATTGATGCGTATCTGGCAATAGCGGCTTCGATCTCCATAGCCGGCGGCCTTATTGGAACAGGAATGGCTCAGCAGGGAATTGGAGCTGCCGGAATGGGAATTATTGCGGAAAAACCTGAGAAGTTCGGACAGGTGCTTTTCTTCTTTATTATTCCGGAAACATTGTGGATCATAGGGGTAGCTTTTGGAATAATACTGCTTCTGGGCATCCTTTAGACGATACATATGCCTATTGATCAGATCAGGGAAAGCATCATCGCACGCAGGGATTCTGAGATTGAGAGCCTCAAGGCTAGATTCAGGGCAGAACTGGTGGCATTCAATTCAAGGGCGGAGAAACAGAAATCCGAGCTCGATCTAGCATATAAAAAGAAGATTGATGATGATACCGGGGCGCTTGTTAAAAAAACTGTCGATGGCGCAACACTTGAGGCAAGGCAAATCGTGAACTCCAGGATCGGGGAACTTCTGAACAAAGGGCTCGCCATGATGATGGAACAGCTGAAGGAACTCAGGAAATCTCCTGAATATCAGGATATCCTGAATCAGATGGTCAAGGACGCAAGAAGAATGTTAGGGGATAACTGCACGATTCTCGTGAGACATGAGGATGTTCCGGGAATAAGGGGTGCAGGAAGCATAAAAATATTGGAGAGCGAACTGGACGGAGTTGGAGGCATTATCGCCAGAAGTGGCGACGGTAAGGTAGAACTGGATTTATCGATGACAGCACTGTTCAAAGATATCAAGGAAAACCTGATGCAGGAAATATATAGCCGGATAAGGTGATTTTCATTAATTCTGGATATTCAGGAAGTTATGGCAAAGTCAAGGTCAACATGGTTGACTTCCTCCCACAGGACTTCTATTTTAAAGCGCTTGAGATGGAAAACCTGGACGACCTTACACAGGCACTTTCCTCGACGAGCTATAAGGAGGATATTGATGCTCTTTCCTCATCCTACAGAAATCCTGAGCTCCTTGAAATGGCCATCAACAGGCACATGCTAAAAAAAAACAGGTTGGCGCTGTCCACACCTCCCCCGATGGCAATAGAGCTGCTGAAAGCCTATTTCTCAAAATGGGATATTGAAAATATAAAGTCTGTCATTTCCAGCAAAATGCTTGATTATAAACTGAAGGAAAATGAAACATTCCTCATGAGCTTCAGGGACATCCCCCTGGGGCTGTTCAGCGGGAACCTTACACACGAGGATTTCCTGAATATAATGTCCCTAGGAACAGTAAGGGAGATAATCAATTATCTGGTAAGGTTTGGATACGGTACGTACCTGCTGCAATTCATCGGCGATAACGAAGGGAGCGGAGAGGTTTCTCCCCTGTTTTCAGCACTGGATGACTACTACTATTCCAGGCTCTTTGCGCAGTTGAAATTTGTCAATGGCGATGAGGGGCCGCTATTCAGGTACTTTGCAGGTGAGATTGACAGAAGGAACATCATGCTGGCGCTGAAGGCCAGAATGCTTGACATAAAATTTGACATAGTGAAATCAGACATCATAAATGGTGGTTTCATACCGCCAGATAAATTCAGTGAATTCTTCGACAGCGCATCAGTGGATGAGATGGCAGCGAAGATGAAGCCATTCTATGACCTCGATGAACCCCTTGCTGCATACCGGGATAATGAGTCCCTGAACAGCTTCGACACATATCTGAAGAAGGTTAACTACAGGAAATACATGCCTGTATTGAGGATGCAGGCAATGTCATTGGGATCTATATTCTCATTTATCTTTTCTGCGGAAAAGGAGAGGGAGAATCTCAGGGCCATTGTAATGGGCAAGGCATATTCACTTAAGACAGACAGGATAAGGGAAATCATGACGGTGGGATGATCACGATGAGCATTAACGCGCTTAAGGGAGAACCGGGAAGTATCGCTGTAATCGGAGAGAGGGAGGTAGCGCTCGGATTCAGGCTCATCGGTCTTGACAATTCATTCATTGGCCAGGGAATGGAGGGGGCCAATAAGTTTCTTGAACTACTTGGATCCGGAAAGTATTCGCTGATAATGGTTTCCGAGAGGTTGAAACAGTACATGGACAGAAAGACCCTCGACTACATTGAGACTACAACGAGACCTCTTGTGGTTTTCATCCCGGTACCGGGACAGGCGAGGGAGGAATCGGTTGAAGCCCTGGCAAAGAGGGTTTTAGGAGTTGATATAAATGGATAACAATACAGGCAGGATCGTAAGGGTTTCGGGCCCTGTTGTCATTGCTGAGGACGTAAATAACGCGAAGATGTATGACGTGGTCAGGGTCGGAAAAATGGGACTGGTAGGAGAGATCATCAGGATAAAGGGAAACCGGTCTACAATCCAGGTTTATGAGGACACAAGCGGAATCAGGCCAGATGAAGCCGTAGAAAACACAGAGAAGCCGCTGTCTGTCAGGCTTGGCCCCGGTCTTCTCACGTCGATATATGACGGCATACAGAGACCCCTGAACCTGCTGAGACAGGAAAGCGGTGACTTCATTGCACGAGGACTGACTGCCCCTGCCATAGATGAGAAAAAGCTCTGGGACTTTGTTGCAACTTCAGAGAACGGTTCCAGAGTTTCCGAGGGTGATTTCATAGGATATGTCCAGGAGACTGATCTGATCAGGCATAGCATAATGGTCCCCTTTGGCGTGGCCGGAAAACTCACCGGAATAAAATCAGGAAAATTCAACGTGAACCAGACCATAGCTGTGATCGAGTCTGATGGGGGGAAGACAGAGATTCACCTTTCCCAGGACTGGCCGGTGAGGGTGTCCAGATCTGTTCGCAGAAAATTGCCTCCAGACGTTCCACTTATAACCGGCCAGAGAGTAATAGACTCTCTATTTCCAGTGGCAAAGGGTGGCACAGTTGCCGTCCCTGGACCATTTGGATCGGGCAAGACAGTTGTCCAGCACCAGCTCTCGAAATGGGCTGACAGTGACATAGTTGTTTACGTGGGCTGCGGTGAGAGGGGAAATGAGATGACAGAGATACTCACAACGTTCCCCGAACTGCAGGACCCGAAGAGCGGCAAGCCTCTAATGCAGAGGACTGTGCTCATTGCCAATACTTCCAACATGCCGGTAGCAGCCAGGGAGGCCAGCATATACACAGGCATAACAATAGCAGAATACTATAGGGACATGGGATACGACGTGGCACTTATGGCAGACAGCACTTCAAGATGGGCTGAAGCCCTGAGGGAGATATCCGGAAGGCTGGAGGAAATGCCAGGAGAAGAGGGCTATCCTGCATATCTTGGCAGGCGACTCTCCGAGTTTTATGAAAGATCAGGCAATGCCGAAGTTATATCCAGTTCCACAAGACGAGGTTCCATTACCATAGTTGGTGCTGTTTCACCGCCCGGCGGTGACACATCCGAACCGGTTTCGCAGAACACCTTGAGAGTTACAAGAGTTTTCTGGGCACTTGATGCTTCACTCGCATCAAGAAGGCATTTTCCATCCATAAACTGGCTTAACAGCTATTCCCTATATCAGAGAGATCTTGCCCAGTGGTACAATGCTAACGTTTCCGGAGAATGGGAAAATATATATTCCTCAACCATGGGCATACTGCAGAAAGAGGCCGAGTTGCAGGAGGTTGTACAGCTGGTTGGTTATGACGCGCTGCCGGAGAAGGAAAAATCGGTCCTTGACATCGCGAAGATGATAAGGGAGGATTTCCTGCAGCAAAGCGCATTTGACGAAATAGACACCTACTGCTCCCTTAACAAGCAGTTCATGATGCTCAGTTCAATTATAAGAATGGGAAAGCTACAGAGCGATGCACTTGACAGAGGCGTAACAATGTCCATGCTTCAGGGCATAGCATCCAGGGAGAAAATATCAAGAATGAAAGAGGTCAGGGAAGATGATTTCAGGAATTACTATGAGGGGTTGATGGCAGAGATGGAGCAGCAGATAACTGGACTCAAGGGAGGACGCTGAAATGCCGGAGCTTAACTATAAATCAATATCAGAGATCAGCGGTCCGCTACTTTTCGTTGAACAGGTTCCCAATGCAGCCTATAATGAGCTGGTAGAGATAACCATGCCAAACGGTGAAACCAGAACGGGCCAGGTGCTCGACACACGATCCGGGCTCGCGATAGTACAGATATTCGGCCAGACCGCGGGACTTGACGTAAAGAGGACAAGCGTGAAATTCCTGGGAAGGACCGCAACCGTTTCAGTTTCTGACGACATGCTGGGAAGGATATTCAACGGGCTTGCTCAGCCAATTGACCAGGGACCTCCGATTCTCAGCAAGGAGAGAATTGAGATAGTGGGAAATGCCATAAACCCAGTTTCCAGGGAAGAACCGTCTGAGTTCATCGAGACCGGAATCTCAACCATAGACGGGATGAACACACTGGTCAGGGGACAGAAACTCCCGATTTTTTCCGGTTCAGGGCTGCCGCACAATCTCATAGCGGCACAGATAGCAAGACAGGCAAAGGTTCTTGGAAAGGACGAAAACTTTGCCGTGATATTTGGTGCGATGGGAATTACAAGCGAGGAGGCAAACTTCTTTGTTAACGAGTTCAGGAGCACGGGCGCAATCTCCAGATCTGTTCTGTTCATGAACCTGTCATCCGA
>JAMDAM010000004.1 GCA_023484805.1 Thermoplasmatota archaeon
GTCACCGAATAGGTGCCCGGCGGTAACAGCAGCTTGCCGGAATCAATGGACCATATACCACTGTCGTTCCATTGAAGGACAGATCCAGCTGCAGAAAATGATGACTCGTTCTGTATCAGCCACACGTCCTCCTGCCCCGAATAGACCCGGGACTGGTTAGTTTTGGCAAATGATGAAGTTGATGTAAAAACAATTCCATATGAGCCGTTTCTTGTTAGATTAAATATCGATGAGTTTTCCGCATAACTGTCGGGAAGATGGGTAGAATAAAGGACAACGTTTGGTGTCAATTCTACTGTTCCTCCAGGAAAGCCAGATAAATTGAAGGTGACGGTAAACATTGCGCCGGAGGTATTAATGAATGGGTCAACCGTATAATTTTCGTAAACTGAAGGAAGAGACAGATCGGTTATCTTCTCGACATTTCTCTGAGAATAGAAATGGATTATAGAATACCCTGAAAGTGCAACTACAAGCACAGCTGCAACTGCAACTATTGTGTATACCTTCGGATTATTCTTTCCGATTTTCATTCATAAAAGAAACCAGGATTGTTATAATAAGTTTACTTTGTGCCGCTTCCTGATTGATTTTATGAATTTGCGTAGCGATCCAGTTACTGGTTTATACGACCATCAAACGTTCCATAATTAAGCCTTTACTTGCTGGAGACATACTTGTTAATGCATGCCTTGAAACAGGACTGCAGATAATTCTTCCATGCAAAGAAATGAGTAATATTAGATTCCTTGAAGAAGCTAACCGATCGATCAAGCTGATTTAGTACCCGTTGAGAGTCCGGTTCTCATGGCGAAGTTTTCAGGGAACTGTTTCATGGCAGAATTTAGGCCGTCTATGATCCTTTTACCGTCATATGTAAGCTTTTCCACAAGTTTTTCCGGGCTTAGCGTATAATATATATTGCGGAATCCACCCTGCTCCATCGCCATCGTATCCTTGAAGCACAGCCCCGCATTCACGAGTTTCTCGAGTATCCTGTGTATAGTGCTCTTATCCCGTTTTGCTGCAGCGGACAGTGTTTCAAGCGTTATCTCCTCCATGCCATAGAGCGAGAAGAATATGTCAATTTCAGTTGAGTTGAGGGCATAGAGGCAACTGATCAGATCCGAGCAGCTTGCGCTTCCTCTCACTATCTTACCAAGTGGCGAAACACTCACGCTATAGTAACGCATAAATGAATTAAACACTTTGCATGGTTCATGCAATACCGTAAAATATAAAATTGAAAAGAATATCACCACTTGGTTGCGAAACCAAAGATAACGATAAAAGTGAAGGGGAAGCAAAATGAACAGCGATGATGAGATAGAAAAGATTAGGATGAAACAGATGGAGGATATAATGAAATCAATTAAGGGAGAAAAGCAGAGCAATCAGGCAGGTCTTGGTGTGGTGCCAATAGAACTCAGTGACAGGAATTTTGCCAGCGAGCTCATGAAGCACGACATGATGGTGGTGGATTTCTGGGCTCCATGGTGCGGTCCATGCCAGATGGTTCACCCAATAATAGAGGAACTTGCAAGGGAATACGCCGGGAGAGTCACCTTTGGCAGGCTCAACGTAGATGACAACCAGTCAACTTCCGCAATGTTCAGGGTGAGGAGCATACCTACAATCCTCATATTCAGGAAAGGCAAGGTAGCCGATGGGGTCATCGGGGCGGTTCCAAAGAAGATGCTTGAGTCAAAGATAATTTCGGTTATGAAAGCGCAGTAGTGAGGAAAATGCCAGACGGGGAGAAGGGCACCTACGACGTCGTAATCGTAGGCGGGGCATCAGCTGGTCTTACGGCTTCGCTGTACTGCAGCAGGCAACAGCTGAAGACAGTGGTCATAACAAAAGATATCGGCGGCCAGGCGCTCCTGACCAATGAGATACAGAACTATCCTGGATTCGACGAAATCAAGGGCTTTGAACTGATGACAAAATTCCAGAAGCAGTCACTGAGCTACGGCACTGAATTCGAGTATGATGAGGTCACCAGGATAGTGAAAGGCAGCAGCAGCTTTTCAGTGGAAACCGGTTCAGGGGCATTCGAAGCAGAATCAATAATCCTCGCCTTCGGAAAGACGCCGAGGGAACTGGGGGTACCAGGAGAAAAAGAACTGTCCGGACGCGGGGTATCATACTGTGCAGTCTGTGACGGTCCACTGTACAAGGGAAAGAGGATAGCCGTCATTGGAACGGGTCCACAACTCATCGAAGCAGCAATATACCTGGTAGACATCGCATCTGAACTCTTTATTATGAGGACTTCCTCAAGATCAACTGGCGATATTGAATCAATAAGATCCTTGCAGGAAAGGAAAAACGTGAAATTTATCGACTCGGTCAAGGTAGGTGGCTTTGATGAAACCGAAGCTGGAATATCGATTCGTACCGGAAGGATTGCTGATACAGGAGAGTTTAATGACATTGTTGTTGACGGCGTCTTCATCGAGAATGGCTACATATCGAAGGCTGGTTTCCTGAAAGGTCTGGTAGACCTGAACAGGAGCAATGAGATCATAATTGATGATCTCTGCCATACGTCTCAGGAGGGCATATTCGCCTGCGGAGACGTAACGAACATGCCATACAAGCAGGTTGTCATCTCTGCCGGCCAGGGTGCAGTAGCCGCACTGTCAGCATACAATTACATCCAGAAGAAGAGAGGTCTGGTTCCTGTCAGGACAGACTGGAAAGGGATAAAGAAATGAGCGAACCGATAAACGCAATGAACTTTGGCCGGGGAATCAGACTCGGGAGATACCCGAGTTCTGTAAATGCCCAGAGGGAAGAAAATTTGAGGGAGTAATTTTCTTCATCATCTTTCATGACACTGGAACAGTGGCAGGTGAGTATATTTCATCTAACTCGCCCCCGAGGAGACCCCGTCCGTGAGGGTAGGGAGGAACCTAAACTGAAAATTATATATTGATGATATGCTTCCATAGATGCAGAATACCCTGATGCTTAAAATACTTCCCGATCATGAACAGAGAAACATTCTTCTGGAAACAATGGAGGTGTTCAACGACTCTTGCAACGATATATCCCGAACGGTGTTTGACAATGGTTTCCCGAATAAATATGAACTGCACAGGCTGGTATATTATAGTGTCAAGGATAAATACAGGCTGCCGTCCCAGCTTGTTGTCAGGGCAATAAGCAAGGTTGCTGAATCCTACAAGGCTGATCGGACTCGCATACACGA
This sequence comes from Thermoplasmatota archaeon, assembly GCA_023484805.1. Classification (GTDB taxonomy): domain Archaea; phylum Thermoplasmatota; class Thermoplasmata; order Thermoplasmatales; family Thermoplasmataceae; genus B-DKE. The sequence goes on from JAMDAM010000004.1 coordinate 3,218, forward strand.
GTTTGACAGGCATGGATCCATCATTTATGATCAGAGGATACTGAGCTTCAAGGGACCGGATTCGGTTTCCATGAATACGCTCCATGGAAGAATCAGGATGCCCATGATTTTTGGCGAGTACCAGAGACAGCGGCTCAGCAGGGTCCACGGACAGGCAGATTTAATTTTCAGGAACAATGCGTTTTACCTTGCCGTTGTCGTCGATCTTCCCGAGGAGCCTGAATATGAACCCATAGGTTACATCGGTGTCGACCTCGGAGTGAAGAACATAGCAACAACCAGTGATGACAGAAACCACAGTGGAGATGCGGTCAGGCAGAAAAGAATCGCGACCGCGAAGCACCGCAACAGGTTGCAGAGAAGGGGGACGAGAAGTGTGAAGAGAAGGCTGAAAAAGATAAGCGGGAAGGAGAAAAGATTCCAGAGAATTGTCAATCACGGCATATCGAAGGGGATCGTAGCGGAAGCCAAAGGCACTGGCAGGGGTGTTGCTCTTGAGGATTTGATCAACATCAACCAGAAAACTGTTGTCAGGCGCAGGCAGCGATACATGCGCTTGAGCTGGTCTTTCCGCCAGCTCAGGTCGTTCATAGAATACAAGGCAAGGGCGTCGGGTGTACCCATCAAGATTGTGGACCCCCATAACACCAGCAGGGAATGCCCCAAATGCCACAGCATCGACAAAAGGAACAGGAAGAACAGGGATAGGTTCAAATGTGTTCGGTGCGGATATGGCGGCGAGGCGGACTATGTCGCATCGCTCAATATAAGAAGTAGGGCTGCAGTCAACCAGCCTACTGTAGCCTGATAAGAGTTACAAGCTCCTTCCGTCAGGGAGGAGTAGTTGACTTTACCGCTTCAATTATTTTAGCGAGCATGTCGTCCACATTCCTTCCCATGCTTGAAAGGTTTTTGTAGCCTGAAAAAAGTTCAGTAGCATTCTGTGTCACCACATGCGTTTTCCCGGAATCCTCATAAACATAGATCCGGACAGGTGGAACAATGCCTGCGCGAATGTCTGCATCAAAAACTTCCTTTGCTAGTTTTGGGTGGAATACCTCAAGTATGACATTTCCGTTCACAGTCAACCCCGCTTTCTTCAGGTTATCCTGCGCATTAATCCTGGATATTGTTTTCAGTCCAGAACTCTCTATTGCTGTTTGCAACAGGTCAACTGTTTCATGGAAATCGTATTTTGATGTTATTTCTGCCATATCTGTCGGTTAAAACATTTCCCGACCATACTTAAACATACTGAAAAAGCATGGGCGCTTTCAGTCTACCCTGTTAATCAATCTATCTATCGGTGCAAAGTTTGCACACATATCAGCGTTCTTATACCGCAGCAAATTGATGTCTGGATAGAGATGCCGCAAGAAAGAAAAGAGTCAGACAAATTGCAGGAAATACAGAACCTGATGAAGTATCTTGGGAGCGAAGTCCCGGAGAACATGAACGCTTTCGGAAGCTTCATTCAGAGTGTCCAGAAAGACGGAAAACTGCCATTGAAGGTCAAGGAACTTATTTCCATAGCACTTTCCGTGAGTTCACAGTGTGAATGGTGCATCCCGTACCATACGCGAATGGCGCTGCAGAGTGGAGCGACTGAGGATGAGATTCTTGAGGCGGGGATGGTTGCCGTCCTGATGTATGGATCGCCGGCCCTGATGCACATGATACCCCTGAAAAAGGCGATCGAGGAATTCAAGCAAAAATAAAGGGGTCAGGAGATTGAGTCAAGGATTGAAATCACTTCATCCTCGTATTTTTTCACCATGCTCTCCTCATGGAGGTAGTCCTTTGCCATTTCAGACACCCTCAGCAGACTGACGTGCGATCCACTGTCTGTAGCAAATATTGACATTTTGCATGGTATAAAGAGACCCATTCTTTCATCCTGTGCCATGATCTCCTTTGCTGCCAGTGGCTTGCAGATGTTGAGGATGTAGTACTTCTTGAACTCATCCTTGAAATTAGACTCAAGTATCTGCTTCATGTCAACATATGAGAGGATTATGTAGCCACCCGCCTTCAGCGCCCTTGATATTTTTCCGTATGTATCATCTGTCTCCGCATTGTAATCCTTTTCATAGCTGTACATGATTGAACATTACCTTGTCATTAATCAATTTTCATTAGCGCGTACCTTGAATTGCTCATCTTCTTCCATGCATGAATTCCCCTATCCTGCGGGAACCCTCTATAATGTTCTCGTCGCTTGTGGCGTAGGAAATCCTGAAATGCCTTTCTCCCTGGTCTCCGAACGCCGAACCTGGAGTTACTATCACCTGCACGTCTTCGAGCAGCTTCATAGACATATCATTGGAGGTCATCTCCAAATCATACTCCGGAAACAGGTAAAAAGCACCTTCCGGTTTCACAAAACTCAAACCATCTATGCCTGACAGGCTTTTCATTATCAGGTCCCTTCTCCTCATGAAGGCGTCCCTGAAGCGTCGGGGAGTTTCCCTGTCATCAAGTGCCGCTATTGCAGCATATTGCGAGACTGAGGTTGCGCAGGTCATGGTCTGCTGCTGGATAATATCTGAGGCTCTTATGATTTCTGGGTTTGCCAGCATGTAACCGATTCTCCAGCCGGTCATTGCATAACTCTTAGAGAATCCGCTGAGTGTGATGGTCTTATCAGCCATTTCAGGTGTGGACGCAGGTGAAAACGGTCGCTTCTCAAAAGACAGGTCCTCGTATATTTCATCAGAGATAAGGTAGAGGCCATGTTCCAGCACGAAGTCGCAGAGTTTCCTTATCTCCTTTTCCCCGTATACCTTTCCAGTGGGGTTGCAAGGATTGCTGAAGATAATCGCTTTTGTCTTCCCGTCCACGGACTTTTCCAGAGCATCATAATCGAAACTGTAATCCGCGTTTGTAGCAACCCCTCTGGGAACACCACCATATAACTTCACAATGTCCGGATAGGAAACATAGTAAGGCATGGGAAGAAGTACGTTGTCCCCCTCTTCAAGCAGGGACATCATGGCCAGCGAGACCGAGAATTTCGTTGGCGTCACTATTATGTTTCCAGGGTCTGCGCTTATGTTGTTTATTTCCTTGAATTTTCTGGCAATCTTTTCCCTCAGTTCCAGGATGCCTTTCGATGGAGTGTAATGCGTTTTTCCATTTCTGGCTGCCTTGAACGCGAAGTCAATTATGTTATCCGGCGTGTTGAAATCAGGTTCCCCAAGGGAAAAATTATAGACCTTTTTCCCAGTTTTCCTCAATTCCTCTGCCTTGAGATTCATGGAGATCGTGGCTGATTGCGATATATTGCTAAGTCTGGAAGAGACCATTGAAAATCATTGTTAATGATCTTATTATATTTTCTATCGTACCGGCGATGTTGTCAACCATCATTATCTGAAGGATCTTGCTTGATGCCATCCGGAATTTGTGTATAGTGCCGAATCCATTGGCCGGTTGATTTTTTGGCGTGGACCTCAGAGGGCAATAGATCATTTACGCATCGACTGCCTGATCGTACCGGGGTCAGACGCATTTCCATTCTCACGGAGGGCGTGCCAAAGGACACATTCGTGGTCACCCGAATATAGCTTTTCCCGGAACAAAGGGTCTTGGAAACTGTCTTATGTTATTGTGCAATAGCGATGAATTGCTACCGATCCTCATCCTCCTGGTTATTGGCATTGCCGTGGGTATGCTCACCGGGATGACGGGCAGCAGTGGTGTACTGATAGTGGTTCCTGCACTTGGGATCATGGGACTGACGTTCCAGGAATCAGTCGGAACAAGCCTTCTCGTTGATGTCATAACGACCAGTGCCGTGATATTTGTCTATATCAAGAAAGGCAGCACATCAATTCCGAGGGCAGTCTCAATGGGTCTGGGTGCGGTCATTGGGGCGCAGCTGGGGGCAAGAATAGCAGTTTCTCTGCCAGAGAAGCCTCTGGAGATAGGGTTCGTTGTCCTTACTGCAGTGCTGGCCCTGCAGATGTACAGGCGATCATTTATGAAGGCTACAGGCATGCCGCACAAAATCAGCATTGACAGGCGCTATGTCCTTCCTCTTGCATTTTTCTTCAGCATACCTGTAGGAATACTGACAGGAACCCTTGGTACCAGCGGCGGAATCATGTTCATCGGCATAATCATGATCCTGTTCTCCATGTCAGCCCAGGAGATGGTGGGCACGGCCACGCTGGCAATGATGTTCTCGGCCATTAGTGGAGTTGCCGGTTACGTGTATTTCGGGAGTATAGACATAATCGCTGCTCTCGTAATTGGAGTCACGTCCCTGATATCGGGTTACTTCTTCTCAATTCTGGCACATCGTGTCGACGAGAAAAAAATCTATTTTATCATAGGCACGGTTTTTGTCGCCGTAATATTTGTGGAGATGTTCAAGATAATTTGAGCGAAATATGCTGGAGAATCATCTTCTGACGAGGGCGAAAATTATGAAGAAGGCATACGCAAGCAGCAGATAGCTCCATAGTGTGGATTCATGCATCACGACACCTGCAGCCATAACAGATATAATTCCAAGGATTATGAACAGCGTCCGGATGTGATCGAAAAGAACACTTTCTCCCATTGTATCAGGAAGCTGCATTTCCTGTTCAAGGTTCATGAAGCATTAACCCTCTTCCAATCAAAAGGTTTTTCGCAGGGAAATAAAATGAGCAAATGGCTGGAAATGTGGCCTCCCGCTATACTATGGCTCAACTTTCTTAGCCACCAGCACCATTCTCGTCTTAGTGAAGCTGCCACCGTCATAATTGATCAGATCCTTGAATCTCTTCGAGTTCTGTTCAAGGTAACGCATGCAACTCTCCCCATCCTCAGAATTTTCTGTCACAGGATATAGCCACTTCTCGAAACTCACTGTTTCCGGGTAGACTTCAGAAAACACAACCCTCATTCCCATTCCCTCAACAGCACCTTTCCAGAATTTCGCAGTTCCAGCAGAAGCGTGTGAGTGATCCCTGAATCTTTCAAGGTTGTTGAAAATATCCATGTCGTCATTTTCGGGGGAGACCATATCCACAAGCCCAAAATATCCGTCTTTCCTCAACACACGTTTTACCTCGGTGAGGAATTGGATCTTGTTGTGAAAATGGTGGGCGGCTCTCCTGCACGTGACTATATCGAATGTTTGATCCAGAAAGGGCATGTCACTGACATCGCCCTTCACGAACACGGCGTTATTTTTCCCACCACTTTCAAACAGTTTTTTAGCCTCTTCCAGCATTTCTATGGTTTTGTCAAAGACCGCAACTACACTTACATAGTCAGCAAGGGCAATGGATGTGAATCCTGTTCCAGCAGCAATGTCCAGTGCAGACATCCTTTTTTTTAGAGGCAGATTCGAAATCAGGATCGAAAGATCCGCTCCCTTTGCATGCGATTCGCTCTTAGCATATTTTTCTGCATTCTTTCCAAAGAATTCTGACACATCCATGCTCCAGAAGCGGGAAATCATATTTTATGGTCATGTCAGGAGTTTGAAGCGGAAGGTAAAACTCCACTCTTTGGGGCATGGAATACGCTTAATCCATTTCCAAATAGGAGATTTACAAACATTCCTGCAATCAATTACCACAGGTAGTAGCTGTGTAGAATTGAGGTCTGTAGAGACTGGTATCTTCGTAACCAACACGAGCAGAGGAAGGCTGCATTCCTGGGTCGGAATCTGGATCGAGCATGGCTGTTGAAATCTGGAGTTCACAGCTT
>JAMDAM010000041.1 GCA_023484805.1 Thermoplasmatota archaeon
TGATATCAACGCCATCACTATCAATGCAGCGGAAATTATGCTCCACATGATGACCGGGTAAGGATGGAGAAACTGGAGGATAAGCGTGCCAATGAACGGGGAGAAGGGAAAAATGAAGCTGAATATCGCAGAACTGTATCCAAAATACTCTCCTCTCCGGTCAGTTGGAGCGATCCTGGAGATGAACACCTGGGAAAACTGGGATGTCATGTTCTCTCCCATAGTTAACAATGCCGCGTTCGCCAGCAATATATAGAAGATCCCTGTCAGGCCGAAGATGAAATATGAAGCTGAATAGATTATAAGCCCCAGGGCGTATGTATGAATTTCCCCAATCTTCACGGCCAGCGCATTGACCCTGAACTGGAAAATGATAACTATCAGGGTGTTGACAGCGTAAAGCGCTGTGATCTGGAACTCCGGATAGCTGAACCTGCTTGTCAGGTAAAGAGGCAGCAGGGGATTCTCGAACATGTTTGAGAATAGCGCGGAAAAGGCAAGCACAAGCGAGACCAGTATGAGCAGCCTGTCCTCCCTGATGGAAAACCGCCGTTCTCTCTTTTCAATAGATTCATGAGATGAGGGCAGGGATTCGGGAACGTACCTGTATATTATCAGTATTTCTACAAAGCTGCCGAAGACTGGAGCGAGAAAGAAGTAAGCTGGATTAATTATTGCCGTAAGACCGGAGAAAATCAGCCCGATTCCGATACCAACATTGCTCAGGACCCTGACGAGGCTGAATGAATTCAGGCGTTGTGATTCGCTCGACAGATCTGTGAGGATTGAGTTTCCAACATTGTACTGAATGTTGTTGAGAATGCTTATGATCACCATCATGGCAGTTATTGCGATTATTGACAGGTTCCTGTATACAACAAAGAAGAATGCCAGATAAGTGAACAGGAGCAGAAGCGGCATCAGGAGAGCCAGGCCTCGCCTGCCGCTTACATCCGATATCCGTCCGCCAAATATGGAAAATGGCACTGTGAAGACTGATTGCAGCATGAAGATGATCCCTATGTCTATGTAGTCCAGCCTCCTGACTGTAAGGAGGTATATGGATATCAGTATCCACAGCGGGTACCTCGTGAATCCCCTTATGAAATCAGCGAAGGCAATCGCAATTATTGAGGGATGATAACCTGGTTTGTTGGCTGACATTGAGGGCACCGTTTATTCCAGTGCGATATATTAAAGATGTTATGAGAAGATCTTCTGCAGATACCACTCCGGGTCAAACCTCACTATGTCGTCCATGCCCTGTCCAGTGCAGAGAAAGAGAACAGGCTTTTTCATGGACATTACAATGCTCAGCAGTGACCCCCCCTTAGCGTCTGTGTCAAGCTTTGTAAGGATTATTGCATCGAAACCGGTTTCCTTAAGAAATGTTTCCGCCTGGTTCAGGGCATCCTGCCCCACCATTGAATCCAGCACCAGGACTGTGAGATTTGGTTTGGATACGCGCTTGATCTTTTTCATCTCGTCCACAAGATTCTTGTTTGTCTGCATCCTTCCCGCCGAGTCTATAAGGACATAATCCAGCCCTCTTGCGCGGGCATGCTCGATGGCATCGAATGCGACGGCAGATGGATCGCTCCCATGTTCATGCCTGATGACCTTCACCCCGACGCGATCCCCGAGTATGGCTATCTGGTCTATAGCTCCTGCCCTGAAGGTGTCTGATGCCGAAATCACGCTTCGCTTCCCCGCGTCCTTGAGGTATTTTGCCACCTTTGCTATTGTTGTGGTCTTGCCGGTGCCATTGATCCCAAGGAACAAGATGACGTAAGGCTTTTCAGTTACTCCGAGGATATCAAGGTCAAACTTGCTTGCCACGAGAACGTCCCTGATTGAATCCCTCACGATACCCATCAGGGTAGATTTGCTGATCTTCTTTATCCTGTCCACACGCTTCCTGATGTCATTCTCTATTGCCTCGACGGCTTCAAAAGACACATCAGATTCCAGAAGAACGTTACGTATTTCGTCTTCTATTTCTCCCTTCTTTGCGTTGAGAACTTCATCATCGTCCGGGATGTCGTGCCTGAAAAGTTTTTTCAGCCCCTCAAACATTTCAGCTCTTGCCCTGTTCCTCTTGCCTTGCCTGGTTAACAACCGAAAGCAGTGCCTCATAACGGTTCACGAGATCCGACCGCCTCGTGTTGAGAGTACCTATTGAATTCTGCAGATCGGCGATGTTCCTGTCCAGCCTGTTAGAAAGCTTTTCTGGATCTTCCTCAATATAAACATCTGACCCGACGGGAACAAGCATCCTGGATTTTGTATCAATGTTTCCCAGTGCAAATATCCCGGCGCCAATGGAAATTCTCCTGTCTCTTGAGCCAGAGATTTCAGTGTCCTTCAATATTGTCTGGACCCTCCGGATTTCCTCCATTCCTCTTAGAAGCCCGTTAAGCTGTGTATCAAGTGAATCTATCAGCGACTTCGTATAATTTATCTCGTCAACTATGTTGACTTGGTTCTCTTCTGCCATATTAATTACCATTGAACAGCGCTCTGCTTTCACTGAGTGCCTGCAGAACTGGCATTGCCTCACCGGATAAATAGCTTATCAGGGCTCCCCCACCTGTTGATGCATGATCAATCCTGTTTAACATGCCGAGTTTTTCCATGGCGCTCAGGGTGTGCCCGCCGCCGGCGATGCGTAACGCCCTGCTCCTTGAGATCGCATTTAGCACCTCAAAGGTACCGGAGGAGTAGGCGGGCATCTCATACATCCCCATGGGCCCGTTCATGAATATGGCCTTTGCCTCCCTGATGTGCTGGGTAAACAGCACTATGGAATCGACTCCAATATCCGCAAGCAGTTCGTCATCCGGAACCTCGTCCTCGACCGAAATTCTACGCCCTGAAGGGTTGAGAATGAAATCCACTGGCATTATGACCTTATCACCGTGTTTCTGCAATATTTCGGTGCATTCTTTCAGCAGCGATTCGTGGTCCTTGTTGTTCTTGATTATGAATTCTGTGTTCTTCCTGCCTATATTTTTCCCGGATGCCCACAAAAAGGCATTTGCTACTACACCGCCAACCAGTATTGCATCAACTATTCCCCTGTCAAGGAAATTCTTTGATACGGCAATGGAATCGTCAATCTTAGATCCCGCCAGGATTGCCAGCTTGGGGTGTTCCTTTCCACCGTTGAACCGGTCAAGCATTGTTATCTCCTTTTCTATAAGCTTGCCAGCGATGTTGGGCTTTACCCTCCTGAAACCAACTAAAGTTGTCTGGGCACGATGTATTGCAGGGAAGGCGTCTATGACGTAGTAATCCATCAGCGGTTCAAGGTTCCTTACAATGTGGCTGCTCTCCATTGCTTCAATGTCATTTGCCGGAATTTCCGTTTCTTCTGAATAGAACCTGGTATTCTCCAGCATGAGGATTTCGCCCACTTTCATCGATTTCACCGCTTCATTGACTACCTTCCCGAACAGCGCGTCCACGAACTTAACGTCCCGGCCCAGGACGCGCTTCATGTAGGCTGCATGTTTTTCGAGACTGGTGAAGTCCTCCTTTCCTGGCCTGCTCTGGTGAGCTACTATAACAACCCTTGAATCCATCAGGCTGTTTATGGTGTCCACATGGGACTTGAATCTCGATCCTCCAAGTATCTCCCCATTCATCGGGTTCATCGGGGAATTGATGTCTAGCCGCAGGAATACCGTCTTTCCTCTCAGGTCAAACGAATCAAGCGTGAAAAAGGACTGCATTAACTCAGCCATGGACAGTAATCTGCTGCGCACTTCATATTGATTTCGATGGAAACCAAAAATACTATTATTATGGTTGTCGTGATAATAAAGGCAGATGAAGGCACTTATAACAGCGGCTGGCCAGGGAACAAGGTCGGGCCTCGACGGCAAGATGCGCAAGGAGATGCTGCCGATTTACACCGTAAGAGACGGAAGGATAGTACTGAGACCTGTGCTTGACTGCGTTATATACGGCTTCTTAAGGGAAGGGATAAAGGAGATATACCTCGTCCTTGACTGGGAAGATAAATTCACGAGGGAGTACATCGAGCGTGAGTATTCTGATGTTACCATAATATACCAGGGCGAAAGGAGAGGATTTGGAAGGGCCGTCCTACTTGCGAAGGACTACATCGGGCAGGAGAGCTTCATCCTGAATGCAGGCGATGGCATTGTTCTTGAACCGGCACACATAAAATCCGTCCTAACGAGGATGGAGCGCAACCCCGACATGAACATTCTGACTTTGATGCAGGTCGATAATCCCCAAAGATACGGTGTGGCTTCCGTGAAAATCGCCGGCAAAGACATAAGGGTTACAAAGGTTGTGGAAAAACCATCTGCACCGGAAAGCAACTATGCAATGTGCGCCTTCTACGCGCTTGTCCCTGAAATATTTGATTATCTCGCGAACCAGCACTCAGAAGAGGTTGAACTCACGCCAGCTATACAGGGAACCATAGAAGCGGGTAAGGAGACGACAGCTCTGCTTGTTGATAAAAAAGACTGGATCAGCGTTGGGCTGGCTACTGAATACATTAACATACTCAGGAGAAGCCTTGAACGCTGCGGTACTCCCTGAATGACTGGATCACGGTGCTTTCCAGAACGTCCTGGGCATTATTGTGCCAGAAAGTTTCCTTATTCTCGGCACAAACTGCTGGAGGTCCTGGAGCATGTGAAGTATCTCCTCATCTAGCGTCCTTTTGCTCCTGTATCCAAGTTTCTTGAGGTTCTCGTTGACTGGGTGGTAATAGTGGGATTCCCTTTCCACCCTAGGGTTGTCAATGTGCCTTATTTCGGCGCTTTTCCCGAATTCACGCTCGTAAATTTCCTTAACTCTTTCAGCTAGGTAGTTCACGGAATAAGCCTTGTCGAACTGGTTGAATACCCTGTATTCTCCGTCTCCCGGTGGATTCTCCAATGCAATTGCAAGGCATGTAACGCTGTCCTCCAGTGGGAGAAATCCCCTTGTCTGCCCCCCTTCTCCATATGGCGTGATCGGCAGGCCTGAAACTGCCTGTGCACAGAACCTGTTCAGGACTGTACCCCATACTTCATCGATGTCGTATCTTGTATATAATCCGGTTTCAGCTATTTCATCTATCCTTGTTCCGTATACAACACCCTGCATGACATCTGTGACGCTCAGGTTCCATACCCTGTTGGCAAACATCAGGTTGTTTGAATCGTGCACCTTAGTCCAGTGGTACCAGCTGCCTGCATTCTTCGGGAACGGAAGGTGATCCTTCCTGCCGTTATACTCTATGTCAAAGAAACCCTCCGGAATGTCTATGTTCGGCGTTCCATATTCACCCATGGTGCCAAGCTTGAGGATGTGTGTGTCGGGTGCAGCATCCTTTACGGCATATACAAGATTCAGCGTGCTTACAATGTTCTTGACCATTGTGTCAGTGGCCTGCTTCAGTCCTATCATTGAATAGGGGGCAGACCTCTGCTCGGCCAGATGAACAACGGCATCCGGCTGAGCTTCCCGGATAATCCTGTACATGAAATCCGCATTGCTGACGTCTCCCCTGAAAAATTCCAGATCCCCGAATCCAGAGGATTCCAGTTCCCTGATCCTGCCTGCCATTGTTCCGATGGGAAGGGCGGACTCGGATCCAACCTCCCTGACGCGCCTTCGCGTGAAAAAATTGTCAGCTCCAGACACAGTGTGCCCCATCTTCATTAGCCTGAGAGCCAGAGACCAGCCGATGTAGCCATCAACACCGAGAATTAGAACCTTCATGTCTTCCAGATATTGCTGTGGCTTTTAAGGCTTTATTGAGCCGGACATCACTCGGACATGACTGTCAGGACCTGGTCTACAGTCTTATAGAATTCGTCGCTTCTGGTGTTCCTTGGTCTCTGCAGGGTTATGGGCATTTCCCTTAGAACCCTTGCCGGCCTGTGGCTCAGGATGACTATAACATCGCTCATCTGCACCGCCTCATCAACGTTGTGTGTGACCATCAAAATGGTATTGGGGTTTTCCACTGGTGATTCCCAGAGATCGAGGAGCTCTTCCCTGATTGCCTGTGCCGAGAAAACATCCAGACCGCTGAAGGGCTCGTCCAGCAGCAGCACGTCAGGAGAAGTGGCAAGGGCTCGTGCTATTGCCACACGCTGCTTCATTCCGCCAGATAGCTCCTTGGGATATGCTTTTTCGAATCCATCTATACCGACGAGCCTGATGTTATTCATGGCTATCTCCCTTCGCTTGTCCCGATCCTTGATCAGGGGTTCAAGTGCAAGCTGGACGTTGTCCAGAACATCAAGCCATGGAAAGAGTGCTGCGTTCTGGAACACCACTGACACCCTGAAATCCGTACCCATCTCTTCCTTGTCACCGTACAGGATCCTTCCGGACGTTGGCTTTGTCAATCCAAGAATCATCCGCAGAAGTGTTGATTTTCCGGATCCTGACGGACCTATAATTGAAACGAACTGGTTCTTTTTCACCGTGAAACTGATGTCCTCTATGGTCTTGATGGAACTCCTGGCATATTTGTACTCCATGGCTACGTGATCAACGGTGAGAACCTCATCCATCATTGCGGTATTTAAGTATCATATAAATATTGATTGAATAACCGTCATCGTGTCCAATTATCTGTCCGTTTTCCATTCTCGAGTCAGGTCTTTCCCTGATCTGACTGAATGCAGACTGGCCGTGAGAACAGCCAGTGAGATAGAAAAATTACTGTTCGCTGTTTCAAATGGTGGCCGGAGGCGCAATCGCGCCCCCCGACGCGTATATCAATATTTCAGGTTACGAGACCTCGAATTCGTGCCCGTTGAATGGGAGTTCAACATCGAATTCCGAGAGATCCTCCAGGAGGTTCTCCCTGTTGTCTCCGTGGCACAGTATGACCTTCTCCGGGTCAACCTGCTTCACGAAATCGATGAGATCGTCATGCCCGGCATGGGCAGACAGATCAAAGAAATCAAGCTTCATATTAGGCTTGACCGTTGCCCCTGCAATTTTTATCGTCCCATTCTCCATGAGGCTCCTGCCGTTCGTCCCTTCCACCTGGTATCCTGTTAGGAATATAGCGCTCTTCGTGTCATTCATCAGTTTTTCTATATATGAGAGAACTGGTCCGCCGTCAAGCATGCCTGATGTGGTTATCACTATGTCACTATCAAGCGCGCTTTCCCTCATTCTTCTGCCCCTGATCTGCCTGACCTTGCCCACGGATTTGGAGAATCCCTTCTGGGATCTCAGGAATCCCGGGGTGTGGAGATATATTCCAGAAATTCCGTTTCCCATTCCGTCGACTGAGATGTTGTATCCCATGTCGCTCAGGATCATTATGAGTTCCTGGGTTCTTCCCATGGCAAATGAAGGAAGTATTACCTTGCCTCCGTCCTCAACAACCTCCTTCACTCTCTGCCTGAGCCGCTTCACAACCTGGTCCCGCTCTTCATGGTTCTTTCCCGCATAGGTGCTCTCCATTATGAGTATATCTGCCTTCTGCGGTCTTGCACCGTTGAGCAGCATGGTTTCCTTTGTGTAAAGATCACCAGTCACAAGTATGGACCTGGAATTCTCGAATTTCCACATGGTCGATCCCGGGATATGACCTGCCGATTGTGCGGTAACCTGGAAAGGACCATCAACGATTGTCTCATTGTAGTTCACGTTCTGGAAAGAACTGTACAGTGACGAGATGTCATCGATGTCAAACCTGGATGGGTATCCCTCTATGTTCGTGACCTTTATTGAGTCCTCAAGCATGGGCCTCATGCTGTTAGCCGTCATTATGGTCGAGTAGAATTTCGCATCGTACTCGTGATAGTAAACGGGCAAGGCGCCCATGTGGTCCAGATGCGCGTGTGTGAGATATATGCTCTTCACCGGCTCCGGGGGTAGAGGGAACTCTGGCGGTTTTTCCGGAATGACTCCGTAGTCCACCATCACGTCATAATCCTTTTCCCTTATCTTTATAGCCAACCTTCCTACTTCTTCTGCTCCGCCTAAAAATTTTATTTTCATTTTAGTTTTTCCTCATGCTTTTGCGTTTTCAAGTGACCTTGAACAATTGCATCTTCTCTCCCTGTTGAATCCTTTAACGGACTTCTCAACAAGAGAAGATACCTTTTCCTCGTTTTCCTTCATTATTTTCATGACCTCTGACGCATCCACCGGCTTGTCAGACCATACATCAAAATCAGTAACTGTTGCAATCATGGAATAGCACATTGACTGCTCCACCGCCAGATTTATCTCTGGAACAAGTGTCATGCCAATTATGTCTCCAAACTGCCTGAACATGCGTGACTCTGCCCTTGTGGAGAATCTCGGTCCCTCAATGCATACGTACGTCCCCTTATCATGATGGGGGTAGCCGGCTTTTTTAGCCGATGAGACAAGTTCCGACGTCATGTCCGGACAGAACGGATCTGCCGCAGAGACGTGAAATACCTCGGGACCATCGAAAAACGTCAGCTTCCTTGATTTTGTAAAATCTATGAACTGGTCTGGAAATACCATCTCGCCAGGCTTGTACTGTTCCTTAAGAGACCCTACAGCGTTTATTGCGAGCACACGTTCTACGCCAATGCTCTTGAGCGCCCACATGTTGGCCCGGTAATTCACAGCGTGCGGTGGAATAGTGTGATGCTTTCCATGTCTTGGTATGAATGCTACTTCTACCCCGCCGATCTCTCCAACTTCAACCCTGTCAGAAGGTTTACCATATGGTGTTTCTATGTCAAGCGACCTACCGCCTTTGATAAGGTTGTAGAGGCCACTTCCTCCAATGATCCCTGTATATGTCATGAAATCACGTAATTGCTAGTTCAATGAACTCCTTGATGTTGTCATAATGCGGAAACAATATATAACCGAATCGGAAAAATATTCATTACAAATCAGGGACTTTATTCAGCCGCTTCTGAACTCCGGATCCATACTGCGCGGCCTTCTTCCTGAACCTCCAAATTTCTTCAGGTAGCCCTGAGTCTCTTGCCAGGTTCCTTATCTGGATTTTGTTGACATTGCCGATCACGTTTACATCTCGAGGCAAACCAGAGAATGCCTTGACAATAACAGGTTCCAGATAGGGCGTGACGAGAGATTTGGAAAAAATCCCCGCAATATCGTTCTCTCTGGGCAGGGTTTTATGGATCAGCTTTTCAAGATACCCTCCATTTGCCAGATCGGGATTGTCGATAAACCTGCGGTATCCATAAAATATCTCGTCAGCACCCTGCCCGGTCACAAGATGATCCTCCTTGATTCCTGAAAGCGTATAATACAGCACAATTTCATAACCGATTTCCGGTCTCCCTATTGATGGATCTATGGTCCTGATGGCTGAAACGGCCTCCCTTAGGTCCCGGTCGTCCAGGATTATCTCCCTGACTCTGAATCCGAGCAGATCCGATACATGCCTGGCGCGTTCGATGTCGTGGGAGTCGGAATAACCCACAGTATATGGTTTGAGCCTGTACCCGGAGAGCGCCATTAGAAGCGTGCTGTCCAGACCGCCTGAGAAAGCCAATGCTGCCTCTCCATGGTTCCCCAATGACGCTCTTATGACGTTCCCGAGAAGGGAAATATTTTCATCCAGTTGCGGCCACCTGACATCCTAAGTACCATGAGCCATAATTGCTTTTTTCCTCGGAAATATCTTAATTAACAAATATCGCATGTTCTATCGTGGATTACGTTCCTGATACATCGGTGATAGTGGATGGCCGGTTCACAGCCTTCATCTCCTCAAGGGAGGGTTCTCACGTCATACTTGCCGAGGCAATGCTTGCCGAAGTCGAACACCAGGCGAACGACGGTAGGTCGATCGGTTTTACCGGCCTGGAGGAACTCAAGACTCTGCGATCGATGGCGGAAGAGGGAAAGATTTACCTGGATTTCTACGGAAAGCGGCCGGGTGACTGGCAGATAAAGGGAGCTAAGAGCGGGGAGATCGATGAAATCATAAGGAATACAGCACTGGAAAATGATGCCATTCTCGTTACAGGAGACATAATACAGAGAGACCTTGCAATAATAAAGGGGATACAGATAGAGTTCCTTGAGGCATCACAGAAATCTGTCAAGAATATTGAGGATTTCTTCGATGAGATCACTTCCTCGGTGCATCTCAAGGCTAACCTGAAACCTGTCCTGAAAAAGGGCATGCCTGGAGCCGTAAGAATAGCCAGGCTTGATTATGTGATTACTAGACAGGAACTCGAGACGATTGCCTCAAATATCGTCAAGCGGGGGAAGTTTGAGGATGAATCATTCGTTGAGATGGACATGTTTGGAGCCACTGTCATCCAGCTGAAGAACATAAGGATAGTAATAACGAGGCCACCATTCTCCGACGATCTTGAGATCACTGCAGTCCGCCCCATAAAGAAGCTCAACCTGGAAGACTACGATCTTGATCCAAGGGTGGTGGAGAGGCTTACCGTGGGAAGCAATGGCATCCTTGTTGCAGGGCCTCCCGGGGCCGGGAAGAGTACCTTCGTACAGGCGCTGGCAGAATACTTCAATTCCATGGACAAAACTGTCAAGACCATGGAGAAGCCAAGAGATCTTCAGCTCATCAACGACATAACCCAGTACACAGGACTTGAGGGTTCCATGGAAAAGACTGGTGACATCCTCCTTCTGGTAAGGACGGATTATACGGTCTTTGATGAGATGCGCATAACATCGGATTTCCACGTATACTCCGATCTAAGGCTTGCTGGGGTCGGCATGATTGGAGTGGTTCATGCAACCAGGCCCATAGATGCTTTTCACCGGTTCATCGGAAGGATAGAACTTGGCCTCATACCCCAGGTCATAGACACAATACTGTTCATAGAGGCAGGCAGGGTCAGGAAGGTAATAATTACGGAATACACCGTCAAGGTTCCAAGCGGCATGAACCAGGAAGACCTTGCCAGGCCTGTGATCGTGGTCAAGGATTTCCCGTCAGGCACACCCATGTATGAGATATACACCTTCGGCGACCAGATAGTTCTTGTTCCCGTACAGGCGGAAAATTCATCGCTACTTTCCCTGGCGGCTGACAGGATAAGAGAGGAGATCTCCGGATTTCTTGGAACCGGGGAGATTGATGTCAAGATGACAGGGGGGAGCAGGGCAGTGGTATCCGTTCCAGAAAAATACATTGCCAAGCTCATTGGCAAGAAGGGTGCCAATATATCCGATCTCGAGGGGCGCCTCAAGGTGAGACTGGAAGTCGAGCCGAAGGCAGCAGCAACAAGCTCAGATAAAAAACCTGTTGAGATAGAGGTAAAGAACAAGATACTCTACCTTTCCGTCGGCGAGAAGAACATGAATGTGAAAATATTTGTGGAAGACATAATGGTGCTGCAGGCCAGAAGCTCTTCCAAGGGCATTATAAGGCTGAAGCTGGACAGCGATGTCGGATCTTCCATTTACCGCCAGATAAAGAATGGCAAGAAGATAGAGTACACGCCGGATGAATGATTATCCTGAATTTTCCATCACGAATTCCACAAGGAGCCGCGTTCCGAATCCTGTTGCTCCCGGCCCGAGATAATCCTTCTTGGAGGTCTTCTGCCCTCTCCAGGCAGTTCCTGCAATGTCCAGATGCACCCACGGAACCTCGCCGACAAAATTACTGAGGAAAGCCCCTGCAGTCTCAGCTCCGCCTGGTCTTCCACCCGTATTCTTGATATCTGCGACGTCACTCCTGATCTGTTCCCTGAAATCGTCATCCAACGGAAGGGGCCATAGCTTTTCCCAGGTATTTCTTGATGCCTCAATGATCTTTTCCTGCAGGTCCTTATTGTTTCCCATCACACCTGCAATGTTGTTACCGAGGGCAACTACGCATGCGCCCGTGAGCGTTGCAAGGTCTATGACAGAAACTGGCCTGTATTTATCAATTCCGAAAGCCAGTGCATCAGCTAGAACCAGCCTCCCCTCGGCATCGGTGCTTATCACCTCGGAGGTTACGCCGTTATAATGCCTCAGTATTTCCCCGGGCTTGTAGGATCCGCCGCCGGGCATGTTCTCGGTCAGCGGCATGAGACCAACTACATGGGCCTTGGGGCCAAGTTCGGTTATTGCCTTCATCGCACCGAGCACAGCAGCAGCCCCGCATTTATCGAACTTCATCTCCTGCATCCCATCTGACGGCTTTATGGAAATGCCTCCGCTGTCAAATGTTATTCCCTTTCCGACGATCATTATTGCAGGAAGTTCCCGATCACCGTATTCTGCGATCAGGAGCCTGGCAGGCTCATGCGCACCTCTCGAGACACCTTCTAAGCCTCCCATCCCAAGTTTTATGAAATCGTCCCTTCCAAGGGCTGTAACTGCAATCTTTCCGTTCTCCCTGAGTGTCTTCTCGAAAAAGGTCGGGGTGCCTATGGATGAGGGGAGATCAGCGAGATATCTTGTGAGGTTTGTTGCTTCACCCATTATTCTTCCTTTCTCAATTCCCTGCTTTATTTCCCTGTCGGACAGTATTCTCATTAGATCTGGGCTGGTCTTCTTCTCTGCCTTGAACTCGTCAAACGAGTAGGTAGTGATCTCGTATGTGTATACCACTTCCATTGCCTCTGCCTCCGCGGGAAAAATTTCCGGCAGAACAATTCCGACGTTTTTGCTGCTGGGGCTGACTGCCTTGATTGCAGTAGACAGGGAGGAGCGCAGGGCTTCAATATCGACCTTTTCTCTCTTTCCAAGACCTACGACTATAACAGTCCCGGGTCCGTCCATAGAGGGCAGAATGATCGTCTTCCCCTTTCTCGGGACGCCACCCAGCCTTTTCATGGCAGGATCAAGGTTGAGTGTGTCCAGCAGTACCCTGCTACTGGCTGGTTCTGCATCTTCCATCTCCATGCAGATCACTGTATCCAGGCCGAAAATATCCTTCACCTTTCCAGAGTCTAAATTCATGAGTGGTTCAAGCCCATGTTCCTTTAAAAAATTTCCCGATCCCTTACTGTGCAAGAAAACAATCAACTTCATTACTCAATTTATCCTTCGCTGATCAATGGAATGTTCGCTTTGCAGGGGAAAAGCCGTATACGAGGCAAGATACAACGGGACGTATCTTTGCAGGAAGCATTTCAATGATTCTGTGGAGAGAAGGTTCAAGCACGAGTTAAGGAAACAGGTTGATCTTAGGGCGAAACACCTGGAGATATCAGTGGCCATATCCGGCGGCAAGGATAGTTCGGTTACGCTCTTTCTCCTGGATAAATTCCTTGGCAAGAGGGAAAACATTGATCTCAAAGCATTCACCATCGATGAGGGCATTGCCGGCTACAGGGACGCAGGTCTTGAGTCTGCGAGACAGTTATGCAAAAAGCTTGGCGTGGAACATAGAACCCTATCGTTCAGCGAGGCTTTCGGTAGGACCATGGACGAGATCGTCAGGAAAGATCCTGAGACAATTCCATGCTCACACTGTGGCCCGATGCGAAGGAAACTGATGAATATTGAATCCCTAGAATATGCGAGCGATTATGTTGCACTGGGTATCAACCTGGACGATTATGCCCAGTCCATCCTCATGAATGTTGTCAAGGGTGATTTAGATCGAATGCTGAGAATGGCTCCACACAGCACGAGAAAAGAAGGGCTTGTCAGAAGGATTGTCCCCCTGCGGAGAATTCCGGAAAAGGAGGTAATGCTTTATGCAGTGCTCAACGGCGTGCAATTTGACGGGGGATGGTGCCCATACTATGAAAGGGCACAGAGAAACTCATTCAGGAGCATGGTCACAGACATAGAGGATCACAACCCGGGAGCAAAATTCGCCATTGCCAACTTCCTTGATGAATTGCGTGACCACACCACCACTGACAGGGGAAAGATAGTGATGGGCAAATGCGTCAGGTGTGGAGCACCGACCACCGGCGATCTCTGCTCCGTGTGTGCAAGCATGGAGGCTCTCGATGTCCTGTAGCTCTCAAGAAGCTCAGCGCCGGATCAGCATTTCCACTTGCCAGTTTCATTAGAAAAATGCTGATTTTCGAAATATTTAATATACACGTTATTATTGAGAATGGCTTCAGCATTAGCCTTTATTCCATAATACAAGGGGTTGTAGCTTAGCATGGTTAGAGCACCCGGCTGATAACCGGGAGGTCACCGGTCCGAATCCGGTCAACCCCATTTGCATATATGAGTTGGTCTAAGACTTGATACCGTTCTATGTATGCGTCTTTCAGCAATCCTTTATACGATATGATCATACCACCCCCATGACATACAACGACGGGGGAGAGATAAGCGATGATCACCCCAGTAGTACCTCACACTTTTCTAACGAAGACCGCCGCGCTTCTCCTTGTAAGCAATCTTAAATGGATTTTTCTTTTTATGGCAGCTTTTGCGTGGTTCAATACATTGCGCGTCAACTGGCACAACTCTTGCCTAACAGCGAACATGGAGGTTTTATAAATGTCTTCCTGGAAGAAACATGTTACTGAGCATTCGAAGATAGACATAGAGAGGCAACTAAACTCGTTGCCTTTAGACCTCAAGTACAGGACTGAGGATAGGCTTCACATCGAGTTTCATAGACAAAAACAAACTCATCTTTCAAAATTAGAACTTTTTTTCATGTTAATTGGTCCAGGCATACTCGTGATGATTGCAGACAATGATGCTGGAGGCGTCATCACCTACGCCCAAACAGGTGCCATTTTTGGAATTGGTTTTTTTATTCCTTTTATGATCCTGATGCTCCCGGTGGCGTATTTTGTTCAGGAGATGACCGTACGATTGGGGGCTGTTACCCATAGAGGGCACGCGGAACTTATTTGGAAGCGTTACGGCAAATTCTGGGGATCATTTTCTCTGGGGGATCTGGTCATCGCCAATTTTCTTACCCTTATAACTGAATTTATAGGAATAACTGTAGGAATGTCCATATTTGGGATTCCGCGGATTATATCCGCCGTTGCCTTTGTATTAATGGTAATAGCTATACAACTTTTCTTAAGGTACTACACATGGGAGAGGATTTCCCTGTTCATTGCTGTTTTCAATCTGATATTTGTTCCACTACTGTTTTTCCTTCCCCATCCATCACTGGGGCTGGTCTTGGACAGTTTCGCAACGTGGAAGATAAGCGGAGGTGTAAGTTCACTGTTCATTTATGTCCTGCTCGCTAATCTTGGCACTACTATCGCACCCTGGATGTTGTTCTTTCAACAATCCTCCGTCGTGGATAAAGGATTGACAAAGGATGACATAAAATTTGGGCAAAGAGACACATTAATCGGATCAACTGTTATGGTAATAGTGGCTATAGCCATAATAATCCTAACCGGAACCACAGTATTTGGCCTGGATCCCACTGGAACTCTCGGAATCGATAATATTTTACAGATATTTGCAGCAAGGGTAGGAACGTTTCCCATGGAACTCTTCGCGTTGGGTCTTGTTGAAGCTGGCTTCATAGCAGCAATTGCAATTTCTGCCAGTACTTCGTGGGCCATGAGCGAAGCGTTCGGATGGAAGAAAAGCATAAATCTACCGGCGCGCGAAGGCGTCATGTTTTACCTTCCCAGTTTTGCTGCACTTGCAGTTGCTGCAGCGATAACTCTTATTCCAAATGCGCCTCTTGGTTATCTCAACCTGACTGTGCAGGTCATAGCTACAATATTCATGCCCGCTGCTATGCTGTTCCTTCTGTTGCTGCTGAACGACAAGGGAATAATGGGCAGCATGGTCAATAAAAAATGGCAGAATGTAATTGGCTTTTCGATAATTGGGTTCCTGATACTGATGAACGGCCTTTATGGAATATCAGTAGCGCTTCCTTCAGTATTTAACCATATTGTGGGGCTATTATGAATGAAGGTGATATAGACGTCCGCAAAAGGAAGAGAAATAAGAATTGAAGACGAGAAGGGACTCCAAGAATTCATGGTTTCAGAGGGAATAGAAGACTATAGCAAGGTACCCGTTGAAAAAGTTAGATTCAGCAAGGGAGTTAAAGTGGCTTTCTGGTTCCTGCGAATTTACATAATCCTGATGGTATTGCTCGTGATTGTTGGTTTTTCACACGTTGTTTAACTCTTGTGAACGGGGGGTGAAAGCAAACAAAAATGTATTGCATTGACAATGGGTTCATCCGCTCAAGCGCTTACGAGAACAGGCGAGATCGGGGAGTGCTTTACAAAAATGCTGTCGCCGTAGAACTTCTCAGAAGATCTCACATAGAAAAACCCAAATTATATTTGTCGAGCAAGAAAATGTGATAAAGGAACCTATCCATGTCTGTACCGATCCTTCGCAAGCATCAACGAGAGAGAAGGAGATAAGGTCCCTGATCACAGGATCGGAGATACTCGGTTGCAAAGAACTCACTGTAGTTACGGACTCTGCAGAGAAAAATGAACAACAGGAGTGGTTTGGTGTTAGCAGGAATATTAAGTGGATTCCTCTCTGGAAGTGGCTCATCTCATGAGTAGATTTCTGCAGGTATTCCAACCGTGAAACAACAGTTTTCAGTGAAAAAGGCGTTACAGTTTGATTGATTTCTTTTTGATCAAATCCCGTTCACTTTATTCTCACCACCATCGCTACGCTCTAAATCTTTTTTCTAAGTGGTGAGTTCTGCTCCCTACAGATGAATCTCGTCCAACTGTCATATCTCTATCTCCGTGGGAAGCTGTTTCCAAAAATAAATCCAGTGTCCAGGAGCCCGTCAAACCCCATTTCTAGATTTCCATTTGGTGACCACGTTTTGTGTCTGTTGCCGGTAGAGCTATGGCAATCATCATGGAAGTTACTTGGCCTCATATGCAGCTTCTATAATCTCTTTCTTTTCCGACATGGGCACGGTTTCATTGACCGTTATTCCCCCTATGGCCTCCCCTATTGCCCACATTGTCATGAAAGATATTGTGAATACCACAGCTACGACCACAACTACGCCCAGAAGTTCAATACCCAACTGGCTGAGCGCGTTAATTCCTCCTCCAAAAAATAGACCAGAGGGTAGCGAAGGATTTCCTGATGCCGTAGCATAGGAATTCTGTGTAAAGAACGCAATCATGGATATCCCGAATATTCCACCTACAAAGTGTCCCGGAAACAGACCGACCGGATCGGTAAGCCATTTCAGCTTTGAAAAGTATTTTTCGCTGATTATGAAAAGTGGACCACCGAGCAGCCCCAAGACAAATGCACTGCCAGGACTCACGAAGCCGGCAACCGGAGTAATTATGATAAGACCCATAAGAATTCCATTTACTCCGTGAAGTATTCCTGGATTTTCCCCCTTATCAAGGTAGCTAAAAAACATCACCGAAATGAAAGCTGCAGCGGATGCAAGAAATGTTGTGATTACGACCACTGGCACGTCGCCGTTGAACGCCAGAACACTGCCTGGATTGAATCCAAACCATCCCACCCATAGAAGTAGGATCGAAAGTGTTATCCATCCTTCACTGATGTGTATACTGATTCTTGGACTCTCTTTCAGCCCCTTTGCCTTTTCCTCTCTCCAAATTTGGTAAACAATGCCTAGACCGGCTGCGCCCGCTGCACCGTGTACGACGAGCCCACCGGCAAAATCTCTCATTCCCAATCCGTAGAGCCATCCAGAAGGGTTCCATATCCATGCTGCCGGAAGGTTCCAGATGACCACGAAGTAAACTATGGAATAGATGAAAAAAGCCTTGAATTTCACCTTGTTCAGAAGGATCACTGCCACAAGGGCCAGTGTAACTGACGCAAATGCCGACTCGAACAGATAGTAGGTTCCGGTTGTCAGGTATGTTCCAAACCCGGTGGACGACATTGACCACCATACATTTGTAAGCGACCCAGCGGAGTATGGAGAAAATGCACCAAGTAGAAGACCTGATGGATAGAGGGGGTTACCTATTATTCCATCCAGCGTCGGAGCGAAAGCCGTGTTGAAACCAACTATTGCCATGACAAAAAGAGCTGTTGCACTTATGGCAATAGTCTTAAGTAAGCTGTGATTAAAGTCGTCTCCAAGTTCACCAACCTCAAGAAAACCGACCGCAATAGTCATCATGAATACTAAAACCGCGGCAATAACAACCCATAAATTGTTTATCAGATAGCTTGGAAAAAATACGCTCAATACCTGATCAGGACTCAATAACATCCATCTCCCATGAAGGGCTTGATCACTCTGCGATTTCTAAAGCTGAAGCCTTACATGTATGGCTAGAAAAAAATTAAAGGCTTATTTTGCAGCAGTATCTGGAAAGTCGATCCTTATCTGCCAGTCCCTCTTATTCTGGATTACCGATGCACCGAGTCCTGCAGACCTTATGTAGGAAAGATTCCTCTGAGCTTCTGCCTCAGACTGGCAGTGGATGAAGAGGGAGTCGTAGCCAAGCTCAGGCATTTCCGCCTGTTTTCCGAACATATCCTTGATCTTCTCGATGGAACTGAGGAAATCAGGCTCGCTAACGTGGAAAGTCCCTTTCCTTATCCTTTCGATGCCTCTTTCCCTTAAGCTGGCATAGACAAGGCTGTTTATCTTTCCAGATATCTGCCTTCCGGAAGGGGTAGTAAATCCTGTGACAGACATGAAACCGCCAAACAGCAGAGCAACTGCTCCGATGAACAGTGAATTCACTATAATGAGGTAAACGCCGAGAGCCAGGGCAAGAACGCCAATGACACTCCTGAATGCATGCACAATTTTCATAAATGAAAGCCGGCTAAAATACTTTTATCGGTAACTGCTATTTCTGATCAAAAAATACGATACGCGGGGCAAGGGAATTTTCATGTGATCCAGTAAGCCATGAAAACGTCGTCGACGTAATTGCCGTCGATCTTGAACTGCCTGGCCCTGACGCCTTCAATGGTGAACCCAATCTTCTTGTAAACTTCGATGGCTTTTGTATTTGTGGAAAACACCTCAAGGCCTATCTTCTCTATGCCCTTTGATCGGGACCATTCTATGGCATTCTCTATGAGTCTTGTTCCATGCCCCTTTGACCTGTGACCGCTCCGGATCGCAATGCCAAGCGAGGCAGTGTGTCGGTTTTTCTTGTACATGCCTCTCTGTAGCGTCAAAACCCCAACTATTTCTGATCCATAATCCAGGACCAGGGTAAGATCCTCTATATTCCTGAGCCGGTCCTGCTCTCCCCTTTCTGTCAGCAGGTAGTATTCACTCACAAGGAATACGCGCTCGTCCATAACTGACTGCATGCATTCTATAATTCCTCTTGCATCGGGAATGCGTGCCTCCCTGATGATATATTCCTGGGGGTCGAGAGACTTCTTTCTAAGCATTTTTCAGCACAGACCGCCTATTTCCTGGAAAGCATGCTCCTCAGGCTCTGGTTCAGGTCGTTTATCTCCTCAACTACGTGCTCAGACTCTTCCAGAACCCTTTCCTTGCTCTTTATGAAATCGGGGGAAATAATGGCACCCTCCTTGGACGCCAGTATTATGTTGTCGTGCTCCAGCATCCGCAGGCTGTACCTTATCTTGTGCCTGGGTATGCCGGTCTCCTGAGAAATGCGTATTATTCCCTGGGGCTGTTCCTTGAGAAGGTTCTCTATAATGGATATGTGTCTTCTTAAATTTGCTATGTCTCTAGTTATTTCCCTAAATATTGACTGGCCATCGTCGACCATAGCCCATCAGTTAAGATTGGGATATTAAATTATTGCCTCACGGATATATTTTTATTCCGTTATCGAATATTTCTACCTTGCCGCTTGAATTTACCAGTTCCAGTATCTTCTGATCCCTCTGAATTATGTATTCGTCAAAACGCTCCGGGTGTCTGGACTGTGACTTTATCTTTATCGCATTGGATCTCAGCGAGATCTGGAGCTTGATCTCAAATTTTTTCCGTTCATCGAAATCAGAAAGATTCACGGTCTTGACCATTTAAGAATTGATTCTCCATCCGTTAATAAATATTTTCAGCCACTGGTCCCCTGCAAATTATTATTTTCATTGTGAGTATGAACCCATGCGATGGGTTTGGATCTGATAAAGTTCGATGAGTTCACTTACAAAATTCCGGTTATCAGGGATAGGGGCATGCGTGTACCGGGCATCATATATTCCAGTGACAGGATGATGGAAACGCTGAAGGATGATCCATCACTGGAGCAGGTGATAAATGTTGCATCTCTTCCCGGGATAATCAAGGCATCCATTGCCATGCCGGACATCCATCTCGGTTATGGCTTTCCCATAGGCGGTGTTGCTGCCTTCGATTATGAATCGGGTATAATCTCGCCCGGAGGCGTCGGATATGACATAAACTGCGGTGTGTCGCTGATGAGGATGGACGTAAAGTATGAGGAAATTTCAGCGAGAATACCTGATCTTGTAGAGGGGCTATTCAGGGCAATCCCGTCAGGGATGGGATCAAACTCGATAGTCAAGCTGAGTTCCACCGACATGGATGAAATTCTACACTCCGGCCTCAAATGGGCCATGGAAAATGGATATGCAACGGATGATGACATAGTATCAACAGAAGAGAATGGCACCATGAGCGGTGTCAACACCGATAGCATTTCAAGCGAAGCCAAGGCGAGGGGAATGAAGCAGATAGGTACGCTCGGCGCGGGAAATCATTTCCTGGAAATCCAGAAAATATCTGAGATTTTCAACCCCGCCATTGCCGGCGCGTTTGGACTTAACCTCAGCGGGCAGATAGCGGTAATGGTGCATACAGGATCCAGAGGACTGGGGCACCAGGTCGCAACGGACTACATGAAGAAGCTGAATGAAAATGTGCCGGGAAAGGTGGCATGCCAGAACGACAGGCAGCTCATTTCTGCTGAGATAAATTCCAGAATTGGCCAGGACTACATATCTGCAATGAAGGGGGCGGCAAATTTCGCATTTGTCAACAGGCAGATAATCCTGAGCAGGGTGCGTGAAGTGTTCGCTAAGACCCTTGGGAGGTCGCAGGAGGACCTTTCAATGAAGATAGTCTACGGTCTGGCACATAATATTGCAAAAATAGAAAAACACAATGTGGACGGAGAGGTCATGAATCTCATGGTTCACAGGAAGGGTGCAACCAGGTCATTTCCAGCAGGATCCGATGCTGTTGGCGGTAAATTCATAAAGACAGGCCAGCCCGTTCTTGTTCCCGGGGATATGGGAAGCGCGTCGTACGTTATGGTTGGATCCGAGAAATCAATGGAAGCAAGTTTTGGATCGTCGTGCCATGGAGCCGGGCGTCTGTTGAGCCGGCAAAAATCACTTAAGAGTTTCAATGACGCTTACGTGGAAAAGAAACTCCGGGAGGCGGGTGTTCTCGTCAGGTCGGCATCGAGAAAAGTTCTTATCGAAGAGGCTCCGGGAAGCTACAAGGACATCGATGATGTTATTTCTGCAGTTGTTGGTGCCGGACTGGCTTCAAAAGTTGCCAGAAATGTTCCGGTTGGAGTGGTAAAGGGATGACCCTGAAAGAAATGTATTCCCTGAAGGGAAGGGTATACTGGGATGGGGATTTTCTGGACGGAACGTTGCTTTCAGATGGCAAAGGCGTAGTATTTGAGGAAAGCAGCAAGACCTATACGACTGAGGGAACAATCCTGCCTGTGCCTGTAAACTCACACACACACATCGGAGATTCCTTCATCAACTCTGAACCTACCGGTGATCTTCCCTCCATTGTTGGGCCGGGTGGGTTCAAGGAAAGAGAGCTTGCAAATGTAAGCGACAAAATTGTGATGAATGGAATGCGGCACACAATGGAGTATATGATCAAGAACTCGTCTCCCGTTTTCATAGATTTCAGGGAGTCGGGAGTGAAAGGGGTGGAGTTGATAAAGAAATCAACTCCTGCCTCCGTATTTCCTGTCATACTCTCCAGAGGCAATACCAGGGCAGAGACTGAATCCGCCATTGAGGTTTCTGACGGTCTGGGGATCAGCGCTGAAAGAGATGCTGATCACTCACTAATCTCTTTTTCCTCAAGACTGGCAAAAGAAAGGGGCAGGATATTCTCAATCCACGCAAGTGAGTGGGTTAGGGAAGACATGGATTATGTCATCTCTTTGAACCCTGATTTCATAGTCCATTGCATCGAAGCCGATTCCAATGATCTTGATCGCATTTCCCGAATGAAGATTCCCGTTGCGGTAACGCCGAGATCAAACTATTTCTATGGAAAGAAGCCAGATTATTCAAATTTCCTTGATCATGAGATAGATATGATGCTGGGAACGGACAATGTCATGGTTTCCACCCCGGACATATACGCGGAGATGGACTTCATGTACAAGGTGCAGAAGACATACCATCGCATTTCCCCGGGACAGATCGTGAAGATGGTGTTCCTGAATCCCCACAGGCATCTGAAAAAATTTCTGGTCAACACCAACTCGCTTTTCCTTCATTTCCCGGAGAAGGCGTTATCATATTATGAAATAGTAACTAAGGCAAGTCTCCTCGATAAGGAAATTGTCAAAATATGCGGCGCGGAAAAATTGCAATGAGACGCCTCTTTTGCCTATGTCCATCGCAGCGGGAATGCTGGATTGGGAGTGGTTGTCGGACACGAATATTTATATCAAAAGATTTCCTTAGCCCCTAACACGAGAGGAAGATCAGATTGAAAAAGTTTCAACTATTAGCTGTATTTATAGCAATGACGATGATTGGAAGCGCCTTTCTGGCCGCAGGAACGGCTGGGGCGTCCAGTCCACAGACAGGCTCGCTAAGCTTTAATGTTGTTTATGTCGGAGGCGGAACAATGGCCCCGGCCAACAGCAGTACTCAGGTGATGCTTGAAACGCCTAGTGGGCAGGTCCTATCGTCTGCAACTGGATCTTCCGTTACGTTCTCATCATTGTACTACGGCAATTACACTGTTGTAGTACCTGCACAGTATCTGACAGATTCAGCCCTTAACGGGAAATTTGTTGTGGTCAACCAGACATTCCATAATGTCAGCCTGAACGGCAAAAGCTCTTCAAGCACCATGGAACTGAACGTATTAGTGGACCCGACACACAAGGTTTTTGTCTCGGTCCAAAACCTGAGTTCAGGAAGCGCCTCACTTTCCTTCAAGAGTCTTCAGGGGTTTGAGTTCAACGCTGCCTCTGTATCTGCAGCAACGAACAGCACGAATTTATCGCTCCCCTCGAAATTCTTCGCCGTAATTTCTTACCAGAGCGCATCATACACATACTTGGAAACAAATGTTGAAAATACGCTGAAGCTTAACATATACAACGGCACAGCTGTCAGTGGTTTTGTCTCGGCGAGCAATGGCGCCAAGATAAGCATGGTTTATGTAACAATAATAAATGGAACTGATCACAACTATACAACAACGCAGTTCAGCGGAAACAGTTTCGTGGTCTATTCTCCCAACTGGAACAATGAATTTCTAGTAATAAGTTCTCCAGGATACAACTCAACACAGTATCAGGGGAAGAGCCTTGTTGGAGGGAAATATCTATCAAACGTGGTACTCCAGCCTGCAAGCAGCAGCGTATATTACAATTACAGCGTATCTCAGAATCTACAGACGTTAAACCTGAACATAACATACAGAATAGGGAATAATACTGCCATACCGCAGTTTGCTAATTCAAGCGTGGGCTCACTTTACTGGCAGTGGAACATTGATTCCCTAAGCGCTGCCTATGTCGACGGATATATAAACTCAACCGTGGTGAACTATACTGCCAACAGCTTCCTTCTCAATGGTGTTTACTACAATCTATCAGGGAAACCTGTTTTTAATCCGGCAAGCGTAACAACAGATAAAGTAATAGTCGCTACTGTGCACGCAGTGTATAAGAACATGACTCCGATCAGCACATCTGTATACAACAGTGCGTTCCCGATTAAGGTCTATGCACTTGGTACACAGTACACGCCTGGAACGCTTGGTTACCAGTACAACATATCCTACAAGAACACCAGCATCGCCTTGAATTCATCATCGTCTAGTAGCGTTAAGCTCTCCGGAACCCCGATACATATCCCTGCACAGCCTTCAAGCGGGTTTGTCACGCTTACACTGGTGCCTGTCAAAAGCGCCACCATAACCAACTCACTTGTTCAGTTCAAGATAAATGGCAAGATTGCGAACAACCTTCTTAACTCAACCCAGTCAAACACAATCTTTACAGTGCCTCACGGTGTTCCAGTTAACATGAATGTCTCAAGGGCGTTTTACAACCCCGTAACCGGTACCAACGATTATCAAGATTCAATTTTTAACTGGGCTATTAACTCAAAGGCCAGCGGTTCAGATCGATCAAATGTCACGACTACTTTCAACAAAGGGTTGAACGTCGTCTATGTGAATTTTACCAGTGGATCGGGGGTCAATGGAACCACATCATTCTTTGTCTACGGATTTAACGGTACCCCCACTGTGGTATATAATATCACATCAAATGGGAAAACCATAAGCAACAACACTGCCTCGCCATCACCAATAAGTATTTTTGTTAACCAGACACAGACAGTCCAGTTCTCTGCATACTATTCAACGCTCAGGATTTCCAACAGCAGCCTGGCAGGGTCTCCATACAATGTACCTCTGAATTATAACTGGTCCTTCCCGACAACCGTCAGCCTTTCTGCGAACTCGAGCTATGTATTCCAGAAGCCTTCCATATCCGTAGGGACACAGACTGTGTACATCAATGTTTCATCCGTATCAGGCTACGCTCCTGCAAAGTTCATGGTAACAGTCAATGATACCACTCCTCCGGTTGCTGTTGTAACCATCATGAATGCCAAGGGACAGGTAATAAGCCAACCGGTGGCTGGACAGAACATCACGCTCACGGCTTCATCATCATACGATCCATACTACAACTCCACATACCTCAGTGCACACAGCCTGACGCTCAATTATTCCTGGAAGATAGAAAGCACGAGCGGCGTTCCAATGAGCCCTTCCTCCAGTACATACACCATACTGGCAGGGACAAACCACTCAAAGATATTCAATGTTGAATTCGAAACCGTCAGCAGCGTGAACATAGTGCTCACCGTGAAGAATCCTGCGAATGTTTCCGGAACTTCAAATTCCTCCTACGCCATGATTGTCAACTCCCCAAGAATCGTGGTAAACAGCATATATCTGCCCTCAACACCGCAGCAGGGAATATCTTCCACCATCTGGGTCAATGTAACAAATGCTGGCACTGTAATGGCAACAAACTTCACTCTTACAATAACCGTTGGTGGATCACAGGTAGCAGTGAAAACGTTCACCTACGCTAACCTCAGCGCAGGATCTTCAACCAATGTCAGCCTTTCCTGGAAGCCTGCATCCTCAGGTTCCCTTGGAATAACTGTTGTTGGAAGCGCAACGGGAGAACCAACCTTCATGCAGTCCATAGGCGAATACAGCTCCACCATATCCATTAAGACGTCACCATACACAACGCCGATAATCATCGGCGCGGTTATTGCCGTCATAGTGGTGGTAGGATTTGTATATTACAGGCTATCCTCGTCCAGAGGCAGCAGGTCAACTGCCATAAAGAAAAAGGATGAGTCCAAGAAACTGCCGGAAAAGAAGAAATAATCCCTAAACCTTTTTTTATCAATTTCCGGTTTTCATTTATTTTTAAATTTCACGAGATAATCTGTCCATACCTGTTTATCTGCTTTTTAAAACGACATGCGATGGATTAACCCGAAGATGGGGATTTTGCCAGATGATGGCTTAACCGCCATATGCAGAAAACCGTTTTTACATGCACAGACCGCTGATGAATGATAATCCGAGCCTCGTAAAAAAGCTAAAAATTGAGAAAAATGTCGTCACATCTCGTCAACATTCTTTATTCCAATGATCTTGCAGGCATCATCGAGTATGTCCCTGTACATTTTTACCAACGAAATCCTGCGGTTCCTGTCTGCCTCCGGCGCGTTTAAGACCTGGCACTGGGAATAGAAGTCGTTGAAGGATTTCACCAGCCCCAGTATGTATGAGGAAATAATGTCGGATCGCAGGCTCTTTGTTGCCTCTTCCAGATAATATGGGTACAGGTATATGGATCGTACGAGTTTCTTTTCGTGATCATCGGTGAACCTGAAATCATTGAGAGCCGTATCTCCGGCTTTCTCAAGTATGCTTGAAGCCCTGGTATATGAATACATTATGTAAGGTGCGGAATCACCTTCAAAGTTCAACGCCTCGTTCCACTTGAATACCATTGTCTTGACTGGGTTTACCCGGATTATGTTGAACCTTATTGAGGATCGCGCGACATTCTTGGAGATTTCCGACAGTTTCTCCCTGGGGAGATCCTGCCTCTTTGCGGTCACTATGGAAAGGGCCTCCTCCTCCGTTCTTGAGATCAGGTCCCACAGAGACACTATCTGACCCATCCTGGTTGACATCTTACCGGTTTCAAGAGAGACAAAGCCGTAATAGAGGAAATCCAGCTTCTGATCAAGGTCCAGGAGCTTCTTCAGTACGTAACCAAGATTCTTTCCATGATCCTTGTGTGCCTCCCCGAGAACGTCTATGAACCAGTCGAAATTCAGCGACTTGAAGAGGTGATAAGCTATGTCTCTTGCAAAGTATAGAGATGTCCCATCCTTCCTCTTCAGGAACACCTTGCTTCCATCATCTGTTTCAATGAACTTGGCCCCGTCTTCATCATTGAGGTGTTCGGAAAGTTCATGAACAACATTATCCACGTCACCTCCCATAAGGAAGTCTGATTCCCACACGTAATCATCTATCTTTATGTCGAGCTGCTGCAATGACTCCCTTATGTTTTGTAGCATTACAGAGGCGATTTCCCTGATCTTCATTATTATTGACCGATCTCCTTTCTCATAGGCCTGTATGAGCTTCTCCAGATCCTCGCCAATGGTCTTGTCAGACTCCATTGCCCTGTATATTTCCTGGTATCCCTTCAGAAGGGATTCAGGTGTCATGCTGTTTTGGCCATAGCGGAGGAATCCTTCATACAGTGCTATCATCTGTTTGCCGGAGTCGTTGATGTAATACTGTGTAGACACCCGGTAACCGTATCTTGTGAGCAGCTTGGCCAGGGAATCCCCTATTATGGATCCACGGACCCGTCCAACGTGAAGCGGGCCAGTTGGATTTGCACTGGTATGCTCCACCAGTACCCGTTCGGGATCCTGAAATATATCGGGATATTGTCCCCTGGCCGACATGCTCTCAGTCACTGCAGAAAACATCTTCTCCGGCTTGATCCTGAAGTTTATGTAGGACGCAGCGAGTTCTGCTCCTTCGACGTAGTCCTCTGCGGATACTGCGGTTAGGACAAGGTTGTAGATCTCACCTGGCGTTGAATTCATATCCTTAATCAGCCGGAAAAGCCTGAGGGTGAAATCTCCATGACCGCTGCTATCCAGCAGCAGATCTTTTCCATCCATATTTGGAATGGCACGGGTCAGGGCAGCTAATAATTTTGATCTGAAATCTTCAAATAGGAGCACGGTCAATGATTAACGGTTTCTATAAAACGTTTTTCACCACGATCTGAGCAAGGAAGCTCCAATGCTTTAGCTTGGAGTAGTTGACAAGCTCAGGCAAACGGGATGCATGATTCAACCCTGTGTTACACAGGAATGAGTGTGACCCCAAGGCTTCTCAGGTCGTCCAGATAGCCAGGATAGCTCTTTTTTAAGACTTCAAGGTTGTAGAACCTTGTTTGCCCATGAACTGCCAGTCCGGCAGTGATCGAACTCATCAGCATCCGGTGATCCTTCCCATGGTACTCTAGGGGAAAACGCGGTGTTCCCTTGGTTACAGAAAAAAATCCTCCCTCCTCAACCAGTACTCCGCCGAAACCAGTGACCATCTCCCTGATTGCAGATACCCGATCTGATTCCTTGGTGCGGAGCCTTTCATAGTTAAGCATCCTGACACCATTTTCGGAGAATATTCCAACAACACTGAGTGGAGGGCAGCTATCCGGGACAAGAGATGCGTCTATTTCCACTGATTCAAAATCGGAGAGTGTAGACTTTATTTCAATCTTGTCTCCCCTTGATTCCATGGAAACTCCCGTGGATGCACCTGCCAGGGTTTCCAGTGCCATTCGATCTGCCTGCTTGCTCCCTGCCTCAAGGCCTGTGATCCTTATTCCATTCTCGGAGCACAGCGATCCAAGCACAGCAGGGAATAGAGCAGACGAGTAGTCCCCCTCGACAATAAACTCTTTCCCGGAGGGGTGCCTGCCAAGTAAATTGAATGATCCTTCTTCCTGTTTTACCCTATATCCAAACTTATCCAGGACATCAAGTGTTATCTCGATATAAGATTGGGAGACCCGTTTACTGCCAATAACCAGTGGAAGTTCGCTCCCAAGGAGTGCATTGTAAAATATAATGGAACTGACAAATTGTGAACTTATCTCCTGATCCATCAATATTTCCACGCCTTTCCTCAGCTTTGCATCCATGATGTAAAAACCGTCATCTTTCTGATGGAAATTTACGCCAGCCTCTGTCAGGGCGCTTATAAGTGGTTTCAGGGGTCTGCGCGCCAGACCGGGGGACCCATTGAACTCGGTTTTGCAGCCCATTGCGGCTAAAAATCCCAAAGAAATCCTGTAAAGTGTTGCAGATTCTCCAACGTTGACAGCAGCTGGGCACTGGAAATCCGGTTCAATTATGACTTTATCGTGGTCGATAATAACGTTGGAACCGCATTGGCGCGCCATTTCCAATGCAGCTAGCTCGTCATCACAGAATGAGATCCCAAGTAGGGTGATGGGGTAATCTGAAGCTGCCGAAAGAAGTATCATCCTCTGTGAATAGCTCTTTGATGAGGGTGCATGTACTGTACCGCCAATGTCCTCGTACTGAAATGTTGCCCCGCTCATTTGTCGCTTACCCTTATTCCCTCATTTGTGAATCCCGTGCTGATGCACCTGAAACCAGTTCCTGTTGGAAAATACCTCACCGCATCATCAAGATCTCTCTTCCTGTGAAATACCGCAAATACCGCAGGCCCTTTACCGCTCTGTGAGACATAACTGGCACCCTTTTCACGAAAATAACCAATTACATCTGTATTCATTCCTGTTATCTCTCCTATCAGGTGACCGTTGATCAGGGATGCGGCCAGGGGATAACCATTCATGACCAGGTCCTTGAGTGGGCTGAAGGACTCAGAATACTTTCTCAGGGTACTGATATCCATACTGCCGGTAATCCTGTATTTCTCGGGATTGTATGCTATGAGTACAAGACCTGTGGGTGAATCGTAACGTTTCAGGAGATCCATGGATGCATTGTCAGTCAGGCAGACCCCTCCATAATATGATGAACAGAGGTCGTCAAAAGCGCCCGTTATAGAAGTCCCGTTTGCAATGGAGGCTTCAGCGGCGAGCCTCAATGTTTCCAGTTCACTAATATTCATCCCATTAATTGCTGTGAAGCCGACAACGAGGGCAAGTGTAAATGCACTGCTGCTTTTCAGTCCCTGCCCCTGTGGGATGTCGCTTTCTATGGTGATTCCAGGTATCGTGCTTCCCGGATATTTCTTCAAGAGAAATCCCAGTGTTTTTTCGGTTTCAATGCTCCCTCCTGGGAATTGTACTGCGCCGGAGAACCTGACGCCCATTTCAAGGCCAATGGAAACTGATGCCCCAAAACGCTGGGCAAATGCGGATATAATCGATATCCCTCCATGGCATCTTACCTCGATGTCCCTCATCCTTCTGGCACTCCCTCGATAATTCCAATTATTTCATCCTTTTTAACCGATATCCCAAAAAGGATCTTCATGGATTCTATTGCCTGATATACGAAAAGATCCCTCCCGGTCACTATTTTTGCACCGTTGTTTGACATGGCGCCAAGAAATCCTGTCATTGGAGGGTTATATACCATGTCTATACCGACCGATGCCCCGTCAAGCAAATTTTCCGGGAATGGCATTCCGGCAGTGTCAGGGTATGTCCCGAGAGGCGTGCAGTTAATCAGTACATCATATTTTCTCTTCCCGGCGTCCTTCCTTGAAACCAGATTTATGTTATTGCTGAAAATATAATCCGCAAGATTGTTCCTCGCCTTTTCCGTGTCCCGAACCATCACATACACGGAAGCGGGGACGGAGTTCCTGAATATGTAATAAGCCACAGTCCTGAATATTCCCCCGGAACCTGCTATCAGTATATCTTTTGCGTTAAAATCTATGCTGCTGTTGGCAAATGCGGCCGCAATTCCTGAGATATCGACATTGTAACCCGTGGTTTTTCCTTCCTCGACCCTGACCAGGTTCACTGATCCTATCTCTGACGCCTCGGGAACAATGAAATCCAGGTGTTTCATGATCGGTACCTTGTGTGGCGATGTAACATTGTATCCAGTGAATGTATCAACGGATGCCCTGACGAAGGGCTCGAGCTCCGACGGCTTGAGGTCAACTGAAAGGTAAAATGCGCTCATCCCCAGCCTTGTGAAAATGGTGTTGAATATCAGAGAGCTTTTGGAGTGTGCGATGGGTGATCCTATTACTGCAGCTAACTTCATAGTGTACTTCTTGCCACGGATTCATTACTGTCCATATATGAACGGATGTGGCTCCTGATGGCTTCGGGATCTATGGCCACATCAACCATTGTTTCCGTATCCGATGGAATCCTCATTGCTATCTTTCCATCCATGCTCTTCTTGTCGTTACGAATGAAGGAGACAATAGTATCCAGCCCAAGGCTCCTCAGCTGTATCTTTGGCACAGAATACCTAGCCATCATCGCTGAAAGAAATGACCTCAGCGACTTGTCGGTAACACCCATTGTTTCACCTATGTAGAGCTCTACCAGCATTCCAGTTGCAACAGCAATCCCATGATGGACTGTGTTCTTGGAACTGGATTCTATTGCGTGCGCTATGGTGTGACCAAAATTAAGGTCGCGACGCTCCCCGTTCCTGTCCCTGAAGTCCTTTGAAACCTTATCGGCTTTTAGCTTCAGGCAAAGAGTGATAATCCTGGAAAGAGAGTCCTCTTTCTGAAGTGTTTCAACATCCGTTCCGTTCTGCAGGAGGTTGAAAACGGTGTGCTCACCTATCATGGAATATTTCATTATCTCTCCAAGCCCGTCCCTGATCATGTCTGGCGATGAATTCTTTATGAAGTCAACATCAATGATGATGCTCCTTGGATTGTAAAATGTCCCGATGGCGTTTTTCACACCGGAAAAATTTATGCCGTTCTTCCCTCCCAGGCAGCTATCCACCTGTGAAAGCAGTGTGGTGGGTACTGCCATAAGGTCAACTCCTCTCTTGTAGGTGGATGCCACAAATCCTGCCAGGTCTCCCACAGTGCCGCCTCCGACATATGCAAGCAGAGAGTCCCTTGGTATGCCACGCTCTATCAGTACCCTCATGATCTTCTGGTAGTTCCTGATGCTCTTGAGGCTCTCACCGTCGTTCAGCGTTATCCTTGTGAGTTCGCCACGAATGGATCCTAGCTTTGGAATTGTTTCT
The DNA here is from genome assembly GCA_023484805.1 of Thermoplasmatota archaeon. Lineage (GTDB taxonomy): Archaea > Thermoplasmatota > Thermoplasmata > Thermoplasmatales > Thermoplasmataceae > B-DKE. The sequence continues at coordinate 31,393 of JAMDAM010000041.1, forward strand.
GGAAAAAGTTCATCAACGGTCTTGCTGATCATAAGCACGACATGGCTGTATCTGTCGACCTCATCGACCATGTGTGAAATTGTCTTTTCGCCCACGACGAGGGATATCTCATCTCCATTTACGCTTAAAACCGAACGTTCAGCATTAGAAGATATGTCAAAACACCTGCATAACTATAAGTTAAGGTCATATAACTTTTATTGCGGCATGACCTGATGGAATTCATGTGCCCGGCTTAATCCTCCTGTACAGGATGACAGCTATGAAGAAGAATATGAACGTCAGGGCGATTATTACCTCCAGATAAAATATCGTTCCACTGGTAACATTGCCTACCACAGCGCTGCGCAGAACGTTAGATACAAAGCTGAGAGGGTTTATGTCAGAAAAGACCCTCAGCGGTAAGGGTGTTCTGCTGTCCACGGGATAGAATGCTGTGCTGGCAAAATCAAGAACGAAGAAGAGGAATATGGTGATGGTCTGATATGCCTGCATTGTCCTCACCAGTACGGAGAGTATGAGGAAAATGGAGGAAAAAAGGATCGTTGCAAGTATGATGGTCAGCAATACCAGCCCTGTATTGGAAATGGTCATGATAAAAGTGCCTGTGACATAATAGGATAAAGCTATCATTATAAGGCTCCCTCCCAGCGAGAGTATCACTCCAAGAAACATTATTCCCAGCAAATAATCCGTTCTCCGGAACGGGCCGGTCATCAGCTGCTCGAACATTCCCCAGCGCCTGTCTGACCATAGCATGCCTCCTCCTATGTTTCCCGCCGTGAATGTCTGTATTGCTATTATTCCAGGTGCGACAAAAAGGGTATAGGATATGTTGGACGTACCGATGGATACGCCTGAAATCAGTGAGACAAACATGGTTCCCAGTATGAGCAGGTATAGTGCCGGCAACCCCAGGAGGAAGACAAGGGTGCCTGGATCCGTGTTCACGAAAAGGTTCCTGACAGTAAGCCGGATAAAGGCTGGAGTCCTGATCATTTGCTTACCACCTCCAGGAAGACGTCGTCCAGGCTTGATTCCCTGAGGTTGATCCTCTCAGCTCTCAACCCTATGCGGTTAAGGTACAGTATGAGATTCTCAAGGGTCCTGTCCATGTTCTTTCCGACAATTGTTATCTTATTCTCCCTAACAGACAGGTCCCTGCTGTTCTCCAGGCCCATGATATTCTCCCTGAGTTCCTTCTCCGTGAAGGGTCCTGTGCCAGATACCTCCACTTCCAGTGTCTTGAGCTGGCCAAAATTATCCTTCAGGAACTGGGTCGTTCCCTCCGCGAGTATCTTCCCCTGGTCTATTATGGATATCCTGTCGCAAATGTAGTCCGCTTCCTCCAGTATATGGGTGGTGAAGAAGACAGAAAGGCCTTCCCTGGATTTTTTCTTCACATAATCCAGTACCCTCCGTCTCATTATGGGGTCCATTCCAACGGTAGGCTCGTCCAGGAAAAGCAGATCCATTTCGTGAAGGAATTCCCTTGCAACCTGGAGCTTCTTCTTTTCACCTCCCGATACCTCGAAGGCCCTGTGCTTCCTCACCCTTTCAAGGTCGAACAGCTCTATGAGTTCCTCAATCCTCGCAGAAAGTACCTCCGACGGGACCTGCCAGAGCATTCCATATATCTTCATGTTTCTCTCGATTGTTGCAAAATCATATGATTCGTGCTGTGCAACCACACCTATGTGCTTCCTTATCTGCGTCGCCCTGTGAACGACATCCATCCCAAGAACGTTCACCGTTCCTGAGGTTGGTGGAACCAGTGTGGTAAGAACCCTTATCGTTGTGGTCTTACCAGCACCATTTTTTCCGAGGAATCCATATATATCTCCTCTCTTTACATGGAAGCTGATACCGTCAACCGCATTTTTTCCAGAACCGTAACTCTTTACAAGATTGTCAACGGATATTGTATTATCATCATCGGAAGACACATACCGAGAATATTGTCACGAATATAGTTATTTTCAATATAAAATTGAGAAAATCAATAATATGAGGATTCAATACTCAATGGTGAAGATTGGAGTCCTGGGTTTCCAGGGTGATGTACAGGAGCACATAACATCCCTTAGGAGTGTCTTGCAACCATCCGGGGGGACAGTTACCGTGATCCGAAAAGCAGAGGATCTTGATGGCATCTCCGGGCTGGTGATACCTGGTGGGGAGAGCACGACAATTTTCAAACTCATTTCAATGTACGGAATTTATGATAAGATCGTAAGGATGGGGAAATCCGGCTTGCCCATAATGGGCACCTGCGCAGGCCTCATAATTCTTTCAAGCAAGACAAACGATGAAAGGGTAAGCGGAATGGGTCTTCTCAATGTCGAGATATTGAGGAATGCTTATGGCAGGCAGATAGATTCGTTCATAGATTCAATTGATATTGAGGGTATTGGGAAATTTCCAGCTGTGTTTATACGGGCACCAGTGATATCTAAAGCAGGAGATGTTGAAGTAATGGCATATTACAGGGACAACCCGGTTATGGTCAGGAATGGGAATGTACTTGGGCTGACTTTCCATCCGGAACTTACAGGCGACATGAGAGTGCATGAGTATTTTATTCACATGGCGGAGAGAGGTGTAGTTCCAGTGGAAGAAAGAAAGGTGGTAAGATGAGAAGAACGTGTCTGTATGAAGAACATATAAAACTCGGTGGAAAGATGGTGGATTTCCATGGATGGGAAATGCCGCTGCAGTATTCCAGGATACTTGAGGAACACATGGCAGTAAGGAATGGTGTTGGAATATTTGACGTATCCCATATGGGTGACGTAGTCATTGAGGGGAAGGATTCTGTAAAGTTTGTAGACTACATATTTCCAACCAAGGTATCAAAGCTTAATATAGGGGAAGCACTGTACACTGCTTTCCTTACAGATAATGGAATAATCATAGATGATACAATAATTTACAGACTTTCTGGAAGTAAATTCTTCTTTGTGCCGAATGCAGGTACGATTGAGTTGATTTACAATTGGGTAGTGGACCACAGTAAAGGTTTTGATGTTAAGATTAACAACGTATCATATGATATTGGATCAATAGCTGTTCAGGGCCAAAACTCTAAATCAATTTTGAAGGAGATGAAGTATTCTTTCCCAGAACAGTTCCATTTTGGATATGAGAAATCAAATCATGTTAACATGGTAACAGGGGAGAAGAATGTTATAATCTCAGGCACCGGATATACGGGAGAAAGTGGAGTTGAGATAATAGGAAGCAATGATGATATTGTTGAGATATGGCAGCATCTCGTTAAGTTATTGCCAAAATACAGTGGACTTCCTTGTGGCTTGGGTGCAAGGGATACATTGAGAACAGAGAAAGGAATGCTACTCTCTGGTGTTGATTTTTCAATGGATAGGGACCCATTTGAATGTTCAATTTCATTTATAGTGGATTCAGATCATGAGTTCATTGGAAAAGGGAAATTGATGGAAAGGAAAGTTGTTGATAGAGATATTTTTAGAGGATTCATATTGGAAGATAAATCAATTCCGAGAGCTGGATTTCCAGTTGAGTTGGATGGTAACAAGATAGGTAATATAACAAGCGGAACGCTTTCTCCAGTTTTAGGAAAGGGTATTGGGCTTGGTTTTGTTGAAAAGCACACCTTAAAACCAGGCATGGAGTGCGAGATCACAATTAGGGATGTGAAACACAAAGCCATAGCATCCAAGCCAAAAATGGTTCCATAGGAACCTTACCCCTCCCCCTCTACTCACTCATCGATATAATTAGTTTCAGGCCCTTTATTCCAATTACCTTTACCTTTTCTCCAGGGTTGAATCTTAAATTTTCTGCTGGCAGTGCACTCCAGATCTGTGAATCCAGGCTCACCTCGTATTCATCCTCCTTAACAGCCGTAACTATTGCGTATCTTCCAACCATTGACTCCTTTCCAGTAACTGGCCCGCGGCCAAAAGGGTATCTTACCAGAAATCTTCCAAGCCAAGCTCCAAAAAAGAATGTTAGGATAGCTACAAGGAATATCGTTATTATAAAAGTCTCTTCAGATACCATTAGTTGTGATACGCTCTTTGATTATAGACATTGCTGATATATAGTTGCTGCATCAGATCTAACTCAACATTATCTAAGAAAAATAAATCGTTTTATATTGTCTGTATATAACGGAAAGACAGGGCCGGTAGATCAGCGGTAGATCGCCTGCTTTGCAAGCAGGAGGCCTCGGGTTCAAATCCCGACCGGTCCATT
>JAMDAM010000003.1 GCA_023484805.1 Thermoplasmatota archaeon
TCCAGCGAAATGGCCGTTTCATACATAAGCCTGCCTTCCTGTTCGGTGGAAAACCTGTAAGTGAAGATGAAATCAACCGACATGTCCTTAAGACCGGAAACAAGTTTCCTGAGATCGCCTGAATCTCTTCGTTTGAAAAGGTCGTACCTGACTTCATAGACGAATCGGGGATTATAAGTTCCCTCACGGAATCTCGAAAGGAGGGAATCCGAGTCACCCGAAAATATGGAAGTGACTATGGTTGTTTTCCCTCCGCCGATGGCAGTCCCCCCAATATTGACAGGGGTAGCTTCGATTATGGGCATATGTGAATATTATATCGGTCTATTAAAGATTTTTACGAATATCGTTATTTCACGTTCTAAACGGTTTTATACGTCCTGAGTATCTAACTGAAGGAAGTCAAATGTTCAGGATGACAATCGTATCAGCACCATCCAGAGCAGCGGAGAATGATCTGGATAAAACAATAGCATTTTTTCTGTCGGACATTGGTTACATACCACGGCTCAAGCCATCAACGGATTTTCAGGTAATATCAAAATCTGCATATTTCAGGCTTTTCAAGGAATGCTTCCTCGCGAGATCGGACAGATACTGGACCGGGGATGAACTCCTGGCATACCTAAACACAAGCAGGACTACGCTTTACAGGCATCTGAATAAGCTCAAGGCCATGGATATACTTGAAGAGATACAGGAAGGCAAGGTCAAGAAATACAGGCTGCGTTCCGGAGACATACTCAGGGCGTGGAGCTGGGTGGAAGTTAACATCAAGATGGCTCTTGACAATTACAAAAAGACTGTAGAGCAAATTGAAGCAGGAATCAGTGCGCTGAAATAGTTGTATTTCTCATTCTTGTTCCATTGCCGTCTCGAAAACATTTTTATGATAATAATGCCTAAGCCGTCCGGGGGAAGCGGACGAATAATATTCTTAAAGTTTTGTCACGCTCGCTGATAAATATGGAAATGATCGAAATCAAGAAAGGAGGAAAATATCTGGTAATATCGAACAGTGGTGATGATGCTCCAATGAAGACAGAGGGAGAATTTGTTGGATATACGATTCTTGGGGAGGATGGGGCCATCTGTTTCAAGATTAGCGACGCCGAGAATAAGACATTGTTCAGGCTGATACCGGTTTCCGGAATTATTGCGATAGAGTTTAGCGATGAGGCATTGCTCAGCCCAAAGGCAAAGACCGAGGACAAGGACAAGACCACTTATATCAGCTGAACGGAACTGATAACGGTATACACTGGGCCTGATGGCCTAAGTTCACTCTTATAATAGCAGAGTTCATTGATGTCTGCATTCCCGAAATAAAATTTGCCGTATTTTGCAATCAGAGCCGATGAATCTGTACGCGCGTGAAACCTGGCAAATGTTATGTGCGGCGTAAATGCCTTGCCATCAACATAACTTCCAAGGCTTTTGGTTAGCTTTGCGTGAAGATCATGAGGGAATCCCGAAACCCTGATATAAGCGATTCTTGGACTGGCGGCCGTTGGGAAGAACCCTATCCCCGTCAGGCTGATGCTGAATTTCCTGTAGTCAAAGTGCTTCAATACCTCTGATACACGCTCAGCGGTTTCATTAGAAGTATCTCCGTTAAAATAAAGCGTCAGGTGAAGCTCCGGAGTCCTGACAGGCGTCACCCCCCTTATTGATTCCAATTCGCTCAGAAGTCCATCGATTTCCGCGGTTCTTTTCACATGGCAGGCAATAAAAGTCCTCAACTTACATAGATTTGAAAAATATTATTTATATATTCTCTTATGCTCTTGGAGATATGTTTAAGGTACCAGAGGACTTGAAATACACAAAGACACATGAGTGGTTCAGGAGCGACGGGAAAACTGTAACTGTAGGCATCACTGATTATGCACAGCACCAACTAACGGATATAGTTTATGTTGATTTTCCAAAGCCTGGCTCCGAGCTGGTTGCAGGCAAGCCCATGCTCACCATTGAATCCGTTAAGTCTGCGGAGGACGTTTTTTCTCCAGCAACAGGAGAGATTGTTGAGGTTAACCAGGCAGTTGCATCCAAGCCGGAGATCCTTAATCAGGATCCTTATACAAACTGGCTGGTTAAGATCAGGGTATCTGGTAACTCAATGACCCAGTCACTATCTCCAGCCGAATACAGGGAGCTAACTGCAGAAAATTAAAATGACTGATCGCAGGGATAGCTATTATCTCAAGGCAAAGAGGGAGAACTTCCGGAGCCGTGCTGTATACAAGCTTAAGGAAATAGAGGATAAGTTCCGCATTGTCAGGGACGGGGACTTTGTGCTCGAGGTTGGAGCCTCCCCGGGTGGATGGACACAGTACCTGACCTCCATTGAAGGAGTCAGGGTCGTAAGCGTGGATATTGCCCCTCATGATCCGGTCGAAAACTCCGTGAGCATACGCAGGGACATATTTTCCGCCGATATTTTTGAACTTATTTCGGAAGCGGCAGGCTTGATTGGCGGAGGAAAATTTAACGCAGTTCTATCTGACGCCATGTCAAACACAAGCGGAAACCATAGCAGGGATCATGCGTCCTCCTACCTCATCTGCGACAGGGTGATGACAATTTCCATGGAATTCCTGTCTCCGGGGGGCAACGTTCTCGTTAAGCATTTTCAGGGAGATATGACAAAGGATCTCATTGACAAATGGTCGCCTAAATTCAGGGGGCATAAGGTAACAACACCGAAGGCGTCAAGATCTGGCAGCCGGGAGATATACATAATTTTCTTCAATCTAATGAGTAAACCCTTGTGAACTCGATTTCGCTGCTCTTCAGAAATTGCTCTATCCTGTCGGTAAATTCAAAATCAACGATTATAAATATGGATTTCCCGGAATACTGTTTCAGTGCCTGCTTCATCCGCTCCTCTATGTATGAGAGCCTTTCCTCGTCAATGACTCTAAACCCCTTTATTCTGTTTATGGCTTTTTCCCAGTTTCGCACGAACTCTTCAACGTTCCTGTCCCTGAAGTCCTTCTTCAACAATCTCTTCTTCCTTATTGAATGCCTGACAAGATCGAGAGTTCTCATTGATTTTGTGTAAAGGTCTCCGTACTCTTCCTCGTTCATGTCCATGGGAACTATTGGAATGCCTGTTGAGTCAGAGTATTTCAATGCTTCTATGTAAACCGGCGGAGGAGTCATAACCTCACCATACATCGAAAGCCTGACTCCATAGATTATCTCATAATCTGACAGTTCAATTTCATAAGGCCGTTGAAGAAAGTCGCGCAGTCCCAGAATATGTTCGTTCGAGAGTGTGATGAGTACAACTTCCGGCTTGAGCTTTGTGAGATCGTCAGAAAGGATTTCACCGTCCCTCACAAGTCCCTTAATCCCGCCAAATAACCAGATCCGCCCTGCATCGGGTTTAGTGGTCTCTTCATTCATTGAAGATTCTTCTTTCTCTCGATAATCATTTCCAGGCTATCCTTCGATGACGCTTCCTTCAATTCATGCAGGCTCACAACCGGGCACTTGGCTATATTGTCCTTAGTTGTTTCCATTCTGGTTATTATCAGGGGTTCTGTCTGGAAAATTTCGCTGACGTTCTTTATTGCCAGGGCTCTACCCATCTTCTCGCTCAGGCTCTCGAATAGCCCTATGAGGAACATTGTGTCCATTGCCCTGTTTGCTATGGCGTCAAATGGTGCCTTCTTCATGCTGTAAAATTCGTAGCCGGTTTTCACTATATTGTCTATCACTTCCCTTATGAATTCGTTAATTTCTCCAGGGTCATCGGCCGGCAGCTCGATTTCATTTACAATTTTCAAGATATCAATGCTGGAACTGATATCATACCTCAGCAGTTCCTCGAGTTTCGTATACACGTCAATTGTAGAGGCACTCCCCCCTTCGTAAAGAGAGATTGACCGCCTGGATGTTCCAACTTTGTTGGATACAAAACCTATGGAATATCCAAGCTTCTCCCTGATGGTGTGCATTGCTACGCCATTTATGGGAATATAAAATCCACCCGGGCCCGAGAATATATTAGGCTTCCTTCCGTCCACATAATCCATGAAAGTTATTGGTGACATTATGGGAACGTGGTGCCTGTAGTAAACAACGCTGTCCTCAAGCAATCCGTTTCCGGCTCTCTCGCCTATAACCACTGCGGCAGCTCCTGTAACTCTGGATAGCCTGACCATCTCTATTGCATTTGAAATCCTGAAGGTGTCAACGTTGTGAAGAATCTTTATAATATATTTTTCCTGTTCCCTGCGCGCTATCAGCTCAAAGCTGACCAGTCCGCCGAGATCAGGATCAGAGGTGACAAAGCCTCTTTTTTCCAGAGCTTCGCAAAGCTTCCTGATAAAAATGCGCCTGTTCTCCTCCATATTTAACAAATATTGCATCCAGTATTTAAGTTATTCTATTACTTGGCTCTCACGTGCCTGTGTATGAAATTCAATCCATCTCAACCTTTTCCCAGGCACTTGAGGAAAGTTTGTTCGGACAGACAATAACTTCGCATTTCGCGCACGCAAGGTATTCAGGATTCAGTTCTGGAGTGGCTATTATTACCTTGCTGACGCCAAAGATGCTGCCCACCTGGTCGAAAATCTTCGTCGGCACTGACCTGTAAAACACCGCTCTTATGAAGGTGTCTTCCTTTCCACAGTTCCTACCGGTTATGTCTCTCACATTGCATCCGTAACGCTTTATTATCTCCGTAAATTCATTCAGCACCCGCGAGAAATAGCCGGGAGAGGTCACGACGGTTATGACCTGGCTACCTATGACCGGCGCTACCCTGGAAATGTCCTCCATTGGAAGCAATTTGCTCATGACCATCTTCAGCACTTCAACTGATTCCACAACCTTGATGGTCTCGTACACGGTTCTTCTGTTCACGTCTAGGGATTTGGCTATTTCTGAAATAGAAATTTCTATGTTCCTGAGAAAAAGTTTTCCGTCAACTATTGAAATGCCGTTGTTGTAGAGCCCCTCTATGACTCTTTTCCTGGTGGGATAAGTTTTGAAGTATTCTTCAAGCAACAATAGCATAAAATGTAATTTGGTGAAAATATAAATACTGTGTGATTAACCCAGAATCACTCTGCTGCGAATTGCTGAAGTCTTGTCCTCGCGATCAAGTATCGGTTCATAATATTCTGGTGGAGCCATCGAAAGCTGGACTTCCAGGGTATAGAGCATGCCTCTCCTGAACAGGTCGACCTTCACCTTATCTCCGGGCTTGAATATATAAGGATTATCAGTCTTGATCGTTCTTAAATCATCCCTTATATTCTTAAGAAACAGGTCGGAAAACCTTATCCGGTTGATGGCTACCAGCTCATCGCCGGCATTGATTCCTGCCTGGAACGCAGGCGATCCTTCAAGGACTGAGGATACGATAATTTTGCCGTTCTCTGATTTTGTGAACAAGCCCATGTACGATTTCTCAGCAGGTTCGTTATTGTCTATTTTCCTGTATCCCTTCTTGATTTTTACCCCTATTCTTGCAAACTCGGAATCGAAGTCTATTTTCTCAATGCCCCTGACATATCGTGAGTAAAATTCAGAGAAATCCTTCCCTGACACATCTCTTAGTGCGGAGAGCAGGTCCTTCTCCACAAAGCCTTTACCATCCTTCTTGTATTTTTCATAGAGATGCCTCATTACGTCATCAAGGCTCTTCAATCCTCCAGTGGCTTCAGATATTCTGCTACTGAGGAGGAAGCCGAGGATCTCTCCCTTAAGATAGTATGATATGTAACTGTTGGTGTTGTTTGGAGACGGGCGGTAAAGCTTTATCCATGAATCGAAAGAGGAGTCGGATGCGGATTCGATAGCAGACCCGGGCAGGAGTTCGTAGTACCTTGCATATTCAAGGATATGCTTCAGGTATTCCTCTTCCGTAATCAGCCCTGCACGGAAGAGTGCAATCCATTCGTAGTAGCTGGTAATTCCCTCACTCACCCACAGCATTGTTGTGTAGTTCTCTTCCTTGTAGTTGAACGGCCCCAGTTCGATCGGCCTGATCCTCTTGACATTCCACAGGTGGAAATATTCGTGCGACGTGACTGAAAGGAAATCCAGATATCTATCCCTAGGGGAAAAACTGAACCTTTCAATATCAATGGTGGTGGAATTCAGGTGTTCCAAACCACCCCCCTGTCCACCTTCCTGAACGAGGTGATATATGAAAACGTATCTTTTGAAGGGATACTGGTTAAACATCTTTGAAAATGAGGAGACTATTTTCTGGACATCATTCAGAATCATCGTCTCGTTTTCGTTTCCATGCCCGTAGATGGCTATTTCATGCTGTTTTCCGTCAACCTCAAAAAAGAGGCTGCGATGAGTGCCGATTTCCAGCGGAGAATCGACAAGAATGTCATAATTAACTGCCCTGAACCTGTTTTCGCCTATCTTTTCAAGTCCGGTCGATATTTTCCATTCCGGAGGCGGAGAAACAAAGAGTTCCACCGCCTGATCCTTGTATCCTTCTATGTAAAGGAAAACGCTGGTTCCAAGAACAAATGCATGCGTCGAGTCAAGATGACTTGTATGCACTGAAAATTCATCCGCATATACTTCATAGCTTATTTCCATGGTGCTGGTGCCAGAAGAGGCTACGATCCAGGTAGACTTATCTTTCTTTGTCACCACCAGTTGCGCTCCAGATTCGGAGACGGCCTGAAGCTTCCTTACATTTCTGGCAAAATCAAGTATCGCATAGGATCCAGGAGTCCATGCCGGCATCGTGAGCAATGTCCGTTCCTCACTGACACCGTCAAGCTTCATCTTTACTCTGAAGAAGTGTGTGTGTGGATTATTCATCTCTAGCGTGTATGTTATATTCATAACTTTTAGTGTGATGTAGAAAATGATTTAAATTTAGTGGATGCGTTCACTGGTACGAACGGTCGTCCCTGTAGTTATGGTAATTGGAAAAGTATTCGCTCTGCTTCTGTGAGTCGGTGGATTCTGAAGATACTGCCGCACCGAAATTTCCGTAGTATTTTTTGATCTTCTCTTCGACTGGCAGATACATGTTCAAAGCTTCCTTCACGTGTCTTTTTTCAATAAGTTTTTCCTCTTCAGAGACGCAAATGTCACCTGCCGCTCTGATTAATCCGCCAAGTTCGCGGAGCTTAAGGGTGAGTGCCCTTTCCTTGTGATCTATATCCTTTGCCCTTCTTGCTCCCTCGTCTATTATCATTGTGGCTGCGTCCATAGCCATGTGTGGTATCTTGCCATCGACAATGATTTCCTGTGCGATGAACTGAATGTATTTTGTCCTGTTTTCCAGGTTATCTGGGATCGTTGTCTCCATCAGTATCTCATAACCGCTACCTACAATCCTGGATCTCAACGGACTCAATATATACTGAAGATCCTGTATGTTGCAAGCGGCCACAAGAATAAAATTTGCAGGGACCTTGTCAACCCTTACGCTTGCTCCTGCGCTCTGTGGGTTCCGCCCTGTTATGGGAAAATTTCTCTCCTGCATGGCGGTAAGAATGAACCTCTGCAAGTTTCCAAGATGGGTTATCTCATCAATAAACAGCACACCCTCATGTGCCTCGTGCACAGACCCTGCTATGACTCTTTCATATGGCAAAGTGCCGAGTTGTGGATGCCCGCCGTAAGGGTCATGCCTTACATCCCCAAGCAATTCAGTCTCGCTCGCTCCGGTTGCAAGTACAAACGGGTTTCTGTCTAGAGGAACTATGACCTTGCTTGGGCTTTTCTTTTCCATTTTTCTCTTGCGTTCCAGTGTTTTCTCGTCGAGTATCCTGATGTTCTCCCCGGCTCTTTCATAAACGATTACCTCTTCACGGTCCCCGAATTTCCTTGTTGAGGTGACCCGCTCGCTGTTGTTCTGTACGCCAAAGGCCGCTCCAATCACATTAAAAACATCACCAAACGGACCCTGGGTATTAACCTGTACCTTTGGAGAATTACAATTCGGGCATACTTGTTCTGTATAAACGGAATAAAAACCACACTTGGGGCAGCGATATCCAAGTCTCTCTGCTACGCTGACGGGGACGTTCTGCGGATCCATTATCATTCCCTCGACAGATCCAAGCTCCAGAGCTTCAGTATTAACTTCTTCCGCGCTCTTTACTTCTACAAAGGGACGTTCGGGGTATTGTGGATTATGTACGACTCTTATCTCCTCCTTAGGTCTCTGGATGTAAAATGACATCGCCTGGGCAATCATGGACTTTCCAACTCCAGGCGGTCCGACAAGGAGAAGGTGTCTCCTTTGCCTTGCAGCAATCATGGCCATCTTCACTGCTTCATCCTGGCCTATCACTCTATCAAGCGGGTTGCTGGGGATCTTCACATATGAAGTGTCAGGAAATTCTTCAAAATTAGCGTTCAGGAATGGCGTTCCCATGATACTACCCTAATTTCAGATGGCTTCTTTGTCACGTGCCCCATCTTCACTCCGTAAATATTCTTGATGCCCTTAGTAAAAGCTACGTCAACAAGCCTCTGTGATATAACTCCACCTGTTATGAGAGTGTCAGCAGAGGCCACTTCCACCATCTTATCCACAGCTTCAGCGACCGGGAACGAGGCAATTTTCGTGCCATCGTTTCCATAGAACTCCGTAAGTTTATCCTGGAGCAATGAATTCGCTCTCTTCTCGATTGCCCGAGGGTTAGAAAGATCCACCTTATCCGGGTTATCTTCAATTACCTCCTCTTCAGGTACTTCTTCCGGGGGTATAACCTCCTCTCGTGGTTTTTTCTGCTCCACGGGTTCTGCCTGTTTCTGATTGGGCTTCTTGTGTATCTTCTGGGATTCAGTTGCATTTCTTTCTGAAAGTTCCTTCAGCTCTTCTGTCATCCCCCTCATGGATAGGTACTGATCAACAGGGGTCTTGTATCTCAATGCTTTAACTATCTGCTTGTATGTCAGTTCTTCAACTTCGGTTCCGGGCGGTGCCCTGGCAACGAAATCCACTTCAGCTACCTGGAGCATTTCTTTCAGTATGAGGTCTCCTCCCCTGTCGCCATCCAGGAATACTGTAACCGTCCTCTCCCTGGATAACATCTGTACAGTTTTCGGGATGTTGGTTCCCTGTACTGCTATTGTGTTTTTTATTCCGTATCTCAGAAGGTTCAGGATATCACTCCTGCCTTCTACAACGATTATTGAATCGGAATCCTTCACGGCGGGGCCTGCCGGCAGGTGCTCCTCGCCATAGCTCATTATTTCTCCCTTCTCTACCTCTTCCCTTACAGTCTGAACTATGGACTCACTGACAGTTTTGCCGTTCTCGCCCATTCTTTTGTAAAGCTCTTCGGCCCTTTCAACCACTTTTTTCCTTTTCTGTATCCTTACGTCTTCTATGTTCTCTATCTCTACTTTAGCCTTGCATGGGCCAATCCTGTCTATAGTTTCCAGAGATGCGGCAAGTATGGAACTTTCAACCTGATCAAGTCCGGACGGAATCAGTGCAAAACCCTCGGTCCTTCCTTTCTTGCTGTCTATCTCAACTTCTATTCTTCCTATTTTTCCGCTTTTCTGCAGGTCTCTTAAGTCAAGCTCGTTTCCCAATAATCCTTCAGTCTGACCAAATATGGCGCCGACTACGTCTGGTTTTTCAACCACCCCATCGGTTGCAATTTTGGCCTTGATCATGTATTTCGTTAAATTTGGATCTACATTCATCACTATCACCCTTGATATCTTCATTTAAGATAACGATAGAACAAGGAGTTTTTCCCTCTATCACCATCGAGTTTGTATAACTTATGAATATATAATCTGTTCGTTAGCCTATTCCCCCACCTATGATTGAGTTCCGAAAAACCGGCAACTCTGGTGCACCGATCCACTCGCAGTAAATTCATCGTAAAATTATATAATGCATTAACTATTAGCTAAAAAGTTTATTATGATCAGATTTGGCATTGCCGGGATTCCTTTGACCAGCAAGGGGAGAACTTTCATTGAATCAGTTGAGGATGTTCACAACCTGGGACTAAATGCCCTTGAAGTGCAGCTGCTCAGGGTGAACATTGAGGAGAGGCCGGCGCTGGAATACACAGGCATGAAGCCAAAAGATGTGGACGGTTCAATTATTGTAGAGGTGCTGAGGAGCGACGAGAACGGTAACTACCGACCAGTAGGAATCGAGTCAACAATAGAGGAAGATGACATAGTCCAGGAAATATTCTGGAACATGGCTAAAAATTACGACGAGTTGAGGGAAGGTGGAGAGTTGGCAAAAGAGCTTGATGTCAACCTGTCCATGCATGCGCCTTATTACATGGACCTACTCGACGATGGAGACATAGGGGAAAAGTCGTACGATCACCTAAGATGGACTCTCATAGCCGGAAAAGCAATGCAGGCAAAGAGGGTTGTAACTCATACGGGGTTTTACAAGGTCAACAAGAAGGAAAGCCTGAAAAGGGCAATTGAGGTTTATACACGTGTAGCAAAGGCGTGCCCGCCCAGTGAAAATTTCCCATTCGTCTCAGTAGAATGTTCAGGAAAGGCAGAAATATTTGGCGCAACGTCAGACCTGACAGCGCTTGCAAAGAAAGTCCCCGACGTAGAGCCTATAATAAATTTCCCACACATTCACTCACTGACCGGAGGTTCCCTTATTGAAATAAAGGATTTCGAAGAAGTCCTCGACGAATTTTCAAAATTTTCAAAGGGTGATCTGTACACAGAATTCTCGGGTGTTGAATACCAGGATCACAACGAGACGAAGCTCACTGCAATAAAGCATGGGGACCTAAAGTTCGAGACGCTGGCTGAAGCAATTGTCAACAGGGAGGAAGACATTACCCTAATATCTTCATCCCCACTCCTTGAACACGATGCCCAATACATGTATCTGATATACCTGAGAACGTTTTCAAAGAGGCTCCAGAAAAAATCTCCGGTTAAGAAAGCAATTCACTAGAGGTGATAAACATGGCGAGAGAATATCCAGTTAAGAAAGGAATAAAACTGAGTCTGGAAACGATCAGAGAAAAGGCCGAGAGCATAGCCGGTGAGGCTAGAATTGACGGATCCCACGTATTTTCCAGATGCCCTGGCCTATCGGAGATTGATCTTACCACTGACGGAAAGAAACTCCTGGTCCAGACTAAGTCGGACGGAATAAAAGAAAATGCAGCAGAGGCTTTACGTATCTACAACCGGCTGATAGAGGAGATTACGGGCTACTCCTCAAAGGAAAGGAAAAAGCTGATTTCAAAGGTTTAGTAGAAAATATCCGGAGATAGCTCATTTGGGGTACAGACTGCAGGCAGGGTCGATCCATTTTTCAAGGGCGGTTTATGCCCTGAACTGGTTCGTCATGGCCCCTAGCCTGATCTATATAAGCAGCGACCTTAGCCTTCAATTGATACAGCTGGGCGTGATAACAACAGGATTTTATGCGGGTCTTGCTGCCTTCCAGCTCGTAGGCGGAATACTGGCTTCAAGGATAGGCAACGCATACATCGCAATCTCCGGCCTTGCTATTCTGGGTATTTCAACGGTGTTCAGCGGGCTTTCATACAACCTGGTTATGCTCCTTGTATCAAGGGTTTTTGCCGGCATTGGTGCAGCGCTGTTCTTCTCTCCGGGGATCGGTGCCCTGAGCAACATAGTTCCTATAGAAAGGTTCGGTACACATGTGGGAATATATAACGGTGCGTTCAACATTGGGGCGGGAGTAGGCATTTTTGGATGGTCTATACTCGATAAAGCCTTTGGATGGCGTCCATCACTGATTTTTTCCGGTATTCTGGCAATTGCACTTGCCTTAGAAAATGTGGTTGCACTTCGTGGCATCAGGGAGGTACGATCGGTTACGAGGGACATCCCCGGAAAGATAATATCCATTATAAAGAAACCTCATATATGGATACTTTCCCTGGCAGGCCTTTCAAGCATAATAGGCGAAACTCTCATCGGGCAATTTTTTGTTTACTATGCTGAGAACGTGGCCAACATTCCATCTTTCACTGCAGGCCTGATGGCCGGAGTATCAATGGTGATAGGTATAGCCGGTGGAATAATTGGCGGAAAGCAAATACAGAAAACTGCTCACAAGGGGCGTGCATTTTTACTGACGATGCTTATTGGAGGCATATTCATTGCCCTGATCCCAGTAACATACAATGTGATACTTTTGATGCTTATTCTCATAGCTGAGGGGCTGTTTGTTGTTGCAGGGTTTTCGGTTCTCTACACAATGGTATCAATGGAGATTGCAGACAGGTCAATGGTTTCCTTCTCACTTTCCCTGACAAATTCCATCCAGATGGGGTTTAGCATAGCTCTTCCGGTGATATTCACTTCCTTGGCTTATTTTCTGAACTACTCAGATGCGTGGGTGATCGCTGGTGCCCTTGCCATAGCTACCTCCGGAATTATCTATGTCGGCAGGTACTCCAGCGCGCTTTCGAGATTTTTTCCCGGCTCTTAGAGATCTAAACCTGGATAGTGTGAAAAAAAGGATGGCGAAAACAAGGTACTTAATTGCAGGATAATCATTTTTGGAAGTTTGCTCATCCTCGTCCGGAGGTGCAATGGAGCATTCGAGAATTGGCATGGTATTTCAGTTTATCTCTATATATAAAGTTTCACACTGGGACTTCCCGTTCTCTCCGTTCGGGGATATAACTGCAGGCAGGGTCGCTGGCAAAAAGATCTCCCGTTGAGGTAAAGGCACGCGCACGGGATCCACCGCACACACTGTTGTATGAGCAGTAACCACATTTTCCTCCAAAAGTCCATGGTTCTTCAAGGCGAATAAGTACGTCATTATCTGTGCATATGTCAAGTAGTGGAGTGTTTTTCACATTGCCGAGTGGTTGCTCTATAAATCCATTGATGAGGACGTTTCCATCATGGCCAACAAAAAGTGTCCGCATCCGACCGGCAGGATGTCCTGCCTGCACCCTGGTCACGTTCCTGATAAATTTCTGATCAGTAATTGCCATAAGGTCCCTGTAAAGTTTACCGCCATTATATATCTGACCGGAACTGCGGCTTGACTCTATGCGTTTGAATATGGGGGACTCCACGGTTCTAATTGTGATGTTTGGACCGTTCACGTCGAACAGCCAGTTGTTTACTTCCTCCATCTTTTCAGCTGAGAGGTCCATTAGGGTCTCCCCCCTGCCAATTCTTATGAGGAAAAAGATTTCCCAGACTCTCACTCCAAGCCCGGAGATAATGCTGAGGATCTTTGGTAACTCCAGTACATTGTCCTCAAACACTGTGGTGTTGATCTGCAGAGTAATACCAGCATGGTTGAACATTTTGATTGCGTTTATGCTTTCATCAAAGACGCCTTGTTTTCCTCGGAATTCATCCTGCTTTTCAGCATCAGCCCAGTCAAGGCTCAGCGATACCGAATGTACACCGTATCTCTTAGCCATGGCAACCAGACTTGCATCAATCCTACCGGACACGGCCGGGCTCAATGCAGTTTTGATTCCGAGTTCTGTTGCCCTCTTCAGCAGGGGCTCCAGATCGCTCCTCATGAGTACATCCCCTCCGGTAAGGATCAGAACAGGGTATGGCTTGGGAAATTGTGCTATTTCATCAAGAAGTTTGAAGGACTCCTTTGTAGTCAATTCACCAGGAAAAGGTTCGAAAATGGCTTCGGCCCGGCAATGCTTGCATGCGAGCGGGCATGCCTTGGTTGTTTCCCAAAAAATAAGCTGCGGCTTATAAATAGTATGCGCTATCACTTCAGATGGATATTAAATTAGGATAAAAGACAGGAACCTTAATAATCAGGTCAAAAAGAGAATTTAAAAAAAATTAATAGATTGTTCTAAAATTACTTTTTGTATTTTATCTTGCTGGATGCCCTGAAGACGAATTTCTTCTTTGAGGGCACGTCAATAATCTTCTTTGTCTGTGGGTTCCTAGCCTTCCTGGCCATCTGGGTTCTTCTTTCGAAGATACCAAATCCGGCAAGGTTGATCTTAGATCCCCTGTCCGACTCCATGATCACTGTGTCCAGAAAAGTCTTTATGACATTTCTAGCCACTTTCTGGGTTGTGTTTGTCTTCTTTGCTACAGACTTAGAGATTTCACTAATTCCTACCACTTAATCCCTCCACTATGATAATATAATTAGAAGTATTAAAATATTTGCATTGGATTTTATATAAACAGCATATAACAAACATTTTGGGGATATGTCATTATTATAATAAAAATTTCTGGATATAACTATAGCTCACGGAAGCAGTATTATGGCTCTTTTCTGCTTGTTCTTCTCCTTATTTAACAGTTTCGTAAAATTTCAGAGGCAGAGGTATTGCATCAAGCAACGGGCACAATTTCATAAAAATCGAAAGCGCTTGGTAGGAATCACGAACCAATTGCGGAAAAATATAATTATATATGGAGAAATGATGAAGACTGATGAGACTTATAGAGAACTGGTTCTCCGAGAGATACTCTGAAAATCTCCAGCTTTCATTCAGGGTCATGGATCAACTTCTTTCAGTCAAGACAGATTTCCAGAGAATAGATGTATTTGAGACGTACGATTTTGGTAAGCTGCTTTCCATTGATGGCACTGTCCAGCTGACAGAAAAGGATGAATTTGTTTACCACGAGATGATCACCCGGGTTCCATATTTCATGGCATCTCGCAAACCACGGAGTGCACTTATCATTGGGGGTGGTGATGGTGGCGCGGCAAGGGAATTCCTCAAGCTCGGACTAGAGAGGATCACAAACGTGGAAATAGATTCCCAGGTCGTTGAAGTCTCCAGGAAATTCTTTCCCTCTCTTGCGTCTTCATTTTCTGACAGCCGGGTCACACTTATCATAGGCGATGGCGCTGAGTTCCTAAAGGAAAACAGGGACAAGTTTGACATAATAATTGTTGATTCAACCGATCCTGTAGGCCCAGCAGAGGTGCTTTTCCACAAGGAATTCTACAATTCGGTCAAGAAGGCGCTTTCAAAGGACGGCATCATAGTTACTCAATCCGGATCCCCGTTCTATCAGCCGAATGGACTCAAGCTCGCTTACAATGGCATGAAGGAGGTTTTTAGAAACGTTTCAGTATATACCGCCTTTATTCCAACCTACCCCAGCGGTTTCTGGTCATTTACAATGGGCAGTGACTCCCCCCTCTCGGCTAGAGGCGACGAAGTGGACCCTGGAAAGTACTTCAATGCCCGGGTGCTGGAGGGCGCTTTCAGTCTTCCGCAGTTTGTTTATGAGCTGATATCAGGTTAACCATCCTGAATGAAATCAGGGGTTCAACTTCCGATTATGGTACCGTGCCATAGCGTCGGGTCACGATGTAAAGACCTTTGAGTCCCCGAGTTCTATTTCACCTTGAATTTTTCCATTGCCGCGGCAAGTTGCCTCTCGTACTTCGGCCCCAGGCGTCTTGCTATCTTCTGCAGGTCTTTCATGGATTTCACAAAATTATACTTGCTCTGCTTTGAGACAAGTTCCTCGAATTTTCTCATGTCTATGGTAATCTTGTAAAGAAAATAGAAAAAAAGGAGGGTAAAAATGACACCTGCGACAAAAATCCAGTAGTCCCAGTTTCCAAGGGAGGAAAAGGAGAGAGCGGAGTTCGAAAGAAAATCGCTGTGGAATATGACATCGTTCGCTGATATCACCAATACAAAGAAAGAAATCACGAATGCAACGAGATATATATAAAACTGGTAATCCTTAATCCTGGCTGACATGTATAAGAAGAGTATAATCACTCATTATTTAATTCATTTCTAGTCTTGATAAAATCGATCAGCTTTTCAGCAGCTTTCCTTCTGTGTGAAATCGTGTTCTTGCGTTCAGGATCCATTTCGGCAAGTGTGAATCCTTCACCCTCCGGAATAAAGACGGGATCAAACCCGAACCCGTTTTCACCGCGCTCTTCCGTCGATATTGTCCCACGCAGCGTAGAAGAGAACTGGTAGACTTTCCTTCCATAACTCAGTGAAATTACAGTCTGGAAATGCGCCCTGCGGTCTACTCCGAGCAGTGATAATATGCCCTTGTTGCCAATCGTCGAGTTCACATATGAGGAATAAGGTCCGGGGAACCCTTTCAGGGGAGAGATGTAAAGCCCGGTGTCTTCCATGAAGAATGCGCCTTCGATCACTGACTGAAGTTTTCTGCAGCTGTCAAGAGAAATCTCCTCTGTGGTATCCGCCTGGATTTCCTCATACTTCATCTTTACCCATTCTATTTCAATATCATGGGCTGAAAAAATGCTATTGAGTTCCCTGTATTTATGCTCATTGCTTGTTACAAATTTTATCAAACGTACCTTCTCCTTTTCTCCATAAGACTCAGCGTTTCTATAACTGCTGGTGAATCTGGAAAATTTTTGCTGTAACTCTCCATAAACTCATCGAGAATGTCCTTCCTGTTGCTGTTCAGGCTCCTGAACGATTCCAGGAGGAGGAAGACATCGGAAGCAATGTCTTCCATGGTAGAATCCAGCTTGCCCATGCTTGGATCAATCAAGCATACTTTTCCATCCATGACCATAATATTATTTGTAGTCAGGTCCCCATGGGTTATTCTCTTTGAATGTATTGCGCCAATCACTCTTCCGAGATCTGGAACAACAGTTCCAGTCTCTTCGTTTGCTGAAAGGAATTGTGAGAGCATTACCCCATCAATCCTCTCGATAGTGATAGAATTTCCAAAAGGGTCGTAGTCATAGACAATAGGTACCCTGATTCCCATTTCATACATCTTTTTGAGAATTATGAATTCGTTTCTCTGCCTCATTGACCTTATCCGGGAATCAAGGACGTGGTTCCGGTACTTTTTAGATGCCCTTCTCTTTATCACCACATCCCTCCCATAGAAACTTCCCATAACTGTTATGGATTCTGCCCCGGTTCCCATTTCAGGAAAAAGTTTTTTTGACCTGACCCAGGGGGCCTCGACAGTATCTATCCTCTCCCTCTGGTTTATGTGTGTGTCTTCTACCCTTTCACCGCCGCGATCCTTGTATATCAAAATTCCAGCCTGCGCAATCATTGCTCCATTGTCCATACAGAATTGCTTGTCGGTCAGCATTGCATTATAACCTGATTCTGCAGCCATATCAGTTATCATCTGCCGCAGACGGTCATTCCTGGCAACACCTCCAGCGATCATGATCTCTTTCTTGCCTGTGAGATAGAGGGCTCTTTCAAGTATCTCCACGAGCATGGCAAAAGCCGTTTCCTGAACACTGTAAAAAATATCCTCGGTTCTCTTCCCGCTTTTAGTCAGAGACAGGGCTGCAGTTAGTATTCCTGAGAACGAACAGTTCATGCCCTTTACGGAGTATGGAAGTTCGTGCAGTTCCGATCCGCTGGCTGCCATTTTCTCTATTATCGGACCGCCGGGAAACGGTATCCCGGATTCTCTGGCAAGCTTGTCAAGCATGTTTCCAACCCCAATATCTATGGTCTCCCCTATGACCCTGTATCTTCCGTCAAGGTGAGCTAGCACCTGTGTGTTTCCTCCTGACACATAAAGCATCACCGGGTCTAGCGCGCCGGTTAATTTCCTGCCTATTTCGATATGACCGAGCGGATGGTTAACCCTCACTATGGGCTTCGCAAATTTTATTGATAGCGTCCTCGCAGCTGTAGCAGCAACTCTCAGGCATGGACCGAGGCCAGGTCCAGAAGAGAAGGCGATCACGTCAATGTCTTTCATCTCTACAGAGGCATCTTCAAGCGATCTGCGGATAACTGAAACGACTTCTGCTGAATGATGTATTGCAGCTTCTCTGGGATGGATACCTCCAGTGGGGGGTATATACGTTGAATTTACGTTGGAAAGGACATGCGCCTCGTCTATGATCCCGGAACTAATTGTATGGGCAGTCCCCTCAATTCCCAGAACGAGCATCGAACTCCAATATACCATGACTAAAAAAACATTTATGATCTCTTGGGCATCAAATATTCTTGATCAGCAGATGATTAGAATCATAGATCATTCTGCACCGATGAATCTAGGGAAACCACCAGCTAGCAGGGACAAAATCTCCAGAGGGGGAAAGCTTTGAATTCACGGCAGTAGTGAGCACATCTGGATCAAGCAGCGCGACCCTGCTGCAATCTATAATTTTATTAGGAAGCTATTAATTAAGAATAGCAATTTCAAGGCAAATTTGCTCTATAATACTGATTTAGCAGAAGGTTGTATAAATGGAAAATTCGGTTGCAATAATAGCAGATCCAAAGGTCGGAAAGACATACAAAGTTGAGGTAACGCAGGATTCACTTAATGCGCTTGTGGGCAGGAAGATCGGGGATGAGCTGGACGGCATATTCTTTAACCTTCCCGGTTACAAGATGAAACTAACGGGTGGAAGTTCCAACGACGGGTTTCCCATGAAAAGGGATCTGCAGATCGGCGGTAAGAAAAGAATACTTGTTACATACAGGGAAGGAAGAAGAGGAAAAAATGGCAAGAGAAAGAGGGTTACATTCAGGGGATCAATTATTGGACCTGACATTTCACAGCTTAACCTTGTCGTAACTCAGTATGGCCCGGATCCACTCGGCCCCAAGGAAGAAAAGAAGGATTCCCAGTAATGCTTCCACAGCCGTCTGTTAACATTGGAATGGTAGGCCATGTTGACCATGGCAAAAGTACACTTACCCTGGCACTTACGGGCACAAGAACCGATGTGCATTCGGAGGAAATCAAGAGGGGAATATCAATAAAACTGGGGTACGCTGACGTGCCCGTCTACAAGTGTACCGATGAATCCGGCGAGGAAGTATATTCCGGAAAAAAACTTGATGACAGCTGCGAATTGAGCAGGGTAATCTCAATCGTTGATGCGCCGGGGCATGAGACGCTGATGGCGACGATGCTCTCCGGTTCGTCTATAATGAATGGGGCTCTACTTGTGATAGCGGCAAACGAAAAATGCCCTCAGCCACAGACCAGGGAACATCTCATCGCCCTGGACATTATGGGCATAAAGAACATAGTGGTAGTTCAGAACAAGATTGACCTTGTAACAAGAGAACGAGCCATGGAAAGTTACAGGGAGATAAAGGCGTTCCTGAAGGGAAGCGTTGCCCAGGATTCTCCCATTATACCTGTGAGCGCATACCACAGCACCAATATTGATGCGCTGATGAAGGCGATCAATGATGTTATTCCAACTCCAAAGTATGACATAAATGCCAATCCATTGATGTATGTTGCCAGATCCTTTGATGTCAACAAACCCGGAACCAACCCTCAAAACATAAAAGGAGGAGTGCTGGGCGGGTCGCTTATCAGGGGTTCCCTTAGCGTTGGCGACGAGATTGAAATTGCGCCAGGCATCCAGGTCACGAAGGGGAACAAGACAACATGGGAAAACGTTGTCACAGAAGTTGTCAGCCTCATGGCCGGGAAGAGCACATATGACAGGATAATCCCCGGTGGCCTTGCCGCTGTAGGCACTAAACTTGATCCATTCCTCACGAAGGGAGATTCATTCACCGGGAGAGTAGTAGGAAAGGTGGGAAGGGTACCAAGCGTTGTTTTCAACATGTCCATTGAAGCCAGTCTGCTAAAGAGAGTGGTGGGATTCGAGGAAGAACAGAATGTAGAGCCATTGAAGTCAAAGGAAAGCCTGATGCTCACTGTTGGCACAGCGAATACGGTTGGGGTGGCCACTGCCGTTAGAGATCAGAACATAGAGATAACGCTGAAATATCCTGTAGCTTCCGATATTGGGGAGAGAATATCCATTGGCAGGAGAATCTCAAACAGGTGGAGACTAATAGGCTATGGCAAGATAGTCAGCATCGGATAAGATCCTATTTTTCTTTTTCCAGTGCAAATGAGCATTTTGTTTCCAGGGGGCAGCCCCCGCAAACAGGCTTCTTGCGGCAGTGTTCCTTTGCAGTAAGCACCAGCATAGCGTGAATGTTTTTCAATTCCTCAACATTCAGGGGTATGTCACCGATGGGAACTCTGCCTGTCAGCAGGTCGTGTTGATATTTTTCCTTTCCGGTGAACCGGCTAAAAATCCTGGTTGTGTAGCTGTCAATGATAAAAGCAGGGAATCCAAGGGCATAAAGCAATATGTCATCCCTGGTTTCTGGCCCGATTCCGTGAATGCTTCCCAGAAAATTCGCCACATCCATTGCGGATTGCTTTTTCATGGCTTCCACGCTGCCGAATCTCTCTATTATGCCGGATGAGAGCCGTTTAAGCGTCATTGCCTTCCTGTTATAGAAGCCGGATGGCATTATAGCTTTCTTAATGGTATCCTCGCTGCTTTTACATATCTCTGAAATTCCCAGGATCTGATAGTCTTTCATCCTCCTGAGTGCAATCTCGACATTTTTCCAGGATGTGTTCTGTGTGAGGACAGCTCCGATTATGATCTCCTCATCGTTATCTGCAGGCCACCATCCAAGATCGCCATAATGGCTGTAAAGAAGCTCATAGATCTTCCTAATGTTCAAGATTTTTCCAGATTCCAGCCATGTTAAATTATGTTATCGATCTGGAGATAGTACCAAGTCAACTTTCCTTCCTATTTTCAAGTAATGATTATAGCGTGGGAAACCGAAGAAAACATTATAATTGAATCAGGAATCTCCAAAAGAAATGAGTGAGTTTGACGCCATTGTGATTGGTGCTGGCCCTGCTGGGGCATCAGCCGCTATTAGACTCGCATCTTCTAAGAAAAATGTGCTTCTTGTTGAAAAATCAGACCCACCCGGCAGCAAGAACGTCTCTGGAGGAGTTCTATGGGGCAGCAGCCTCTCATCCATAATTCCGGATTGGGAAAAGAGCGCCCCGGTAGAGAGATTCGTGGACACCAAATCCGTGGCGTTTCTGACACAGGATTCAAAGATAGGGATAGATTTTAGTTCAAAGAAGTTACAGCAGAAGAAGACAGGTTATACAGTACTCAGGGCCAAGCTGGACCAATGGCTGGCAAGGAAGGCAAAGGAAGCTGGAGCCATGGTCATTAATGGCGTTACAGTTGAGAAGCTCCACATGGAAAATGGGAAAGTGACCGGAGTGGAACAGGGCGGGGATGTTATAACGTCAGATGCTGTTATCCTCTGTGAAGGCGCCAACCCAAGGGTGGCTATTGATTCAGGACTGCATAAGCGCCTTTCAGATCGTGATGTTGCTATTGGAGTCAAGGAGGTTATTAGCCTTCCAGAGGCAACCATAAACGAGCGCTTTCACCTGAAAAGCGGGGCCGGTTTCGCCTGCGAATATGTACTCGGATACCTGCAGAACGGGGTCGAGGCAGGAGGATTCCTCTATACGAATAAGGACAGCATATCTGTGGGGATTGTGGTTTCAATGTCTCACCTCCGGCAAAATGATGCAACCCATTCTTTTGATATTATTGAGTCCTTTACCGGCCATCCATATATCGCACCTCTACTTGAGGGGGGAAACATGCAGGAATACAGCGCTCATCTTGTACAGGAAGGCGGCATAGGATCCATGCCAAAGCTGTACGGTAATGGATACATGATCGCTGGCGACTCGGCTGGCTTCTCATTCAGCAATGGCCTTGTGCTGCAGGGCATGAACTATGCCATAGATTCTGGCATAATAGCAGCCGACACATTTATTGAGGCATCAAAGGGAATGGATTACTCGGAAAGTGCCTTGAAATTATACCAGGATCGCCTGGAGTCGTCATACGTGATGAAGGACATGCGGACATTCAAGGGCATAGAGAATGTAACCTGGAGCCCCTTCGTTCACAAGAAGGTTCCTGCGATGCTTGAATCACTTATGCTGAACCTCTTCATGGAGGAGGGGAAGCCGAAAAAGCACATGACGGGCATGCTTCTCGACGCCATGTCTGAAAATGATATGCTCAAGGCTTCCAGCATAATGGAAGCTTACAGAATGATGAGGAGGATGTGAAAATGAAGATCGAGGACAGATTATCAGTTTTAAATTACAAAACAGACAAATCCTATGCGCATATCACGGTGAAACCGGACATTTGCGAGACGTGTCCCGATCACTTCTGCACATTTGCCTGTCCGGCAAACTGCTACACGCTGATTGAGGGAAAGCTGAACTTCAAATATGAAGACTGCGTGGAATGCGGCACATGCGATGTTGCCTGTGCGCACGGAAGCGTTACCTGGACAAACACAAAGGGAGCGCACGGGATAAAGTACAAATTCGGGTGAACTAAGATGGTTTTGGAAATTATAGTCATGGTCAAGCAGGTTCCGGACAGCCAGGAGGTCGTAATTGATCCAGTAACAATGAACTTGAACAGGAGCCTTACAAGAAATGTGACAAATAGTGCAGATGAGAATGCGCTTGAGGCTGCCCTGAGGATAAAGGACAAGGTGGGGGCGAATGTTACCGTTATTTCCATGGGGCCGCCACAGGCGGAAACAACGATGATCGAATGCCTTGCAAGAGGTGCGGACAGGGCAATACTTGCATCGGACAGGTTCTTCGGTGGAGCAGATACATACCCGACCGGCCTGACAATCGCAGCGACAATTTCAAAGATTGGAAAGTTTGACATAATATTTGCAGGGGAGGAATCGTCAGATTCCAGCACCGGGCACGTCGGACCGGGGGTTGCTGAGTTCCTGAACATAGACCAGATCACCTATGCCAGCAGTGTGGACTACGAGGATGGATACGTGACTGCCGATCGCGAGCTGGAGGGTGGCACAGAAACAGTGAGGGTTCCAACGCCTGTCCTGGTTACTGTGCTGTTGAATTCGAATTCTCCAAGAATGCAGACTCTCAGGAGGAAAATAGATGCCGTAAAGAAGGGCATGGAAGTCTGGGATCACGATAAGATTGGCCTACAGCCCGAATGGGTGGGTGTAAGAGGATCTCCAACCATAGTGAGGAAGATGAGGCCAATAAAGGAGAGGGAAAGGGCTGCAAAGAAGATAGATGTCGCTGGACTGGGGGATCTCGCAAGAGAACTCTACGAGAAGAAGATTCTTAAGCTGGAGGAGGAGTAAAATGGCAGGAATAAAGATGGCAACCCCTGCAGCCAAGCCTGAAGAATACAAGAATGTATTCGTGTTCCTCGAAACGAGGGAAGACAAGCTGGTCAGGCCCGCACTGGAAATGATAGGTGTGGGAAAGAGGATAGCAGACAAGGTCGGGGAGAAACTCTACTGCCTGCTGCTCGGGGGGAATATCAAGGATGAGGCCAAGGAGGCTGTATCATACGGATGTGATATAGTTCTCGGAGCAGAATCCCCGGATTTAAGCGTATATAGGACGCTACCATATTCGAAGATAATCTCGGATTTTGTGAAGGAAGAGAAACCTAACATTTTCCTGATACCGGCAACAAGAAACGGGAGGGACCTTGCTTCAAGGATCGCCGTAAGCTGCGAGGCCGGGGTTACGGCAGACTGTACGGAACTCGACATCGAGCAGGACACCAGAATTCTTTCCGCGAACAGGCCAACCTACGGGGAAAGCATGTTGGCTGAAATACTGTGCAAGAAACACCGCCCGCAGATGGCTACCGCAAGGGCTGGAATATTTCCGGTTCCGGACAGGGTAAAATCGCCAAAGGGGGAAATCAGGATAAATAGCGTGAAGGTTGACAAGTCACTGCTTAAGAAGGAAGTGCTGGAGTTCAAGAAGAAGAACGCCGTGGACCTGACCGCAGCCAAGGTAGTCGTGTCCGGAGGCATGGGGCTTGGAAAAGCAGACGGCTTCAAACTCATTGAGGAGCTTGCCAGTGAAATTGGTGGAGTTGTGGGGTCCACGAGACCTGCTGCAGACATGGGGTGGATAAGCAGGGATCACCAGGTTGGCCAGACCGGGCAGACTGTTCGCCCCAGATTATACGTTGCAGCCGGAATATCCGGAAAGATCCAGCACATAATGGGCATGAAGAACAGCGAGACAATCATAGCGATAAACACGGACCCTAATGCTGAAATTATAAAGTATTCGGACTACGTAATAAATGCCGATCTCTATGAGGCAATACCAGCACTTGTAAATTCAATCAGGGAAGAGAAGAAAAAATTGGCACCGGCAGCCGGAAAATGATCGTCCGGCGATCCGGTCCTAGATCATCTGGGCAATTCTTCTTTCCCCGATCTCTTTCTTTATTTCGTCAATAAACTCATCAATCTGGTATGTCTTCTGTTTATTGTCCCTGCCCCTGATTGTTATGGTCCCGTCCTTAAGCTCATTTTCTCCGACTATTCCTACATACGAGGGTCTTTTCTCGCGGACCATCTTGATTTTCTTGCTGATTGTCTCCGGCGAAACATCGAGGGTTGTCCGGATGCCACTGTCCTTCAGTTTTTTGTAAACCTGTTCAGCATATGCCTGTGAACCTATGCTTACTGGAGAAAGGTATACCTGCATGGGCGACAGCCATGTCGGAAGCTTCCCGGCATAGTGTTCAAGCAGAATTGCCATAAATCTCTCGAGGCTGCCGAATATTGCCCTGTGAATCATCACGACCCTGTCCTTCTTGCTTTCGCTGTTTATGTAGTAAAGGCCGAAGTTCGTCGGAAGGAAAAAGTCAAGCTGAATCGTGGACAATTGCCAGCTTCTGCCTATTGCGTCCTTGGTGTGTACATCTATTTTCGGGCCGTAGAATGCGGATTCCCCTGGATATTCCTTAAAGTTCAGTCCAGATTGTACCAAGGCTTCCCTAAGCTGGTCACTTGCCTGATCCCACAGAGAAAGATCAGGATCCAGATGTTCGGACCCACAATTTGGGCACAGGAATTTTTCTTCCGATGCTCCTCTCCTTGTCTCTACCTTTGTATGGCAATCCCTGCATACAAATGTGACAAGGTAAAGTTCTGGATGATTTCGATCCATCAGGCTAAGGTCGAAAGTCGCCTCTGTATTTCCAAGCACAGTTTCGTAAGTTTCCCGCACCAGGGAAATCAGGCTCTTTACTTCTTCAAGAATCTGGTCCATGGAGAGAAATGCATGACCATCATCCTGCGTGAAGGCCCTGGGTCTTGTCAATCCACCGACCTCACCGGATTTTTCATACCTGTAGACCGTCCCGAACTCGCTGTACCTGACTGGCAGGTCCCTGTAACTGTGGTGTTCCCGTTCGAATATGGTGATATGACCAGGACAGTTCATGGGCTTCAGGCCGTACCCCTCATGGTTCTCAAGCTCGAACGTGAACATGTCTGGCTTGTATTTCGCGTAATGGCCTGACTGTTTCCACATGGTATCCCTGAACACGTGCGGGGTCCAGACCTCCATCCATCCTCTTCCGGAGTTTTTCTCCCGCATGTAGTTCATCAGCTCGTTTCTGATTATTGTGCCGTTGGGGGTGTAGAGAGGGAATCCGGGAGCCCTTTCGGAGTTGAACAGGAACAGGTCCATCTCTACGCCTATCTTCCGGTGATCCCTCTTCGATGCCTCCTCCTTCATCTTAAGGAATGCGTTCAGTTGCTTTTCATCAGGGAATGCAGTTCCATAAATGCGTATCATTGGTGTCCCGTCCACTTCTCCCTTGTAATGTGTGGCCGCAATTGAGAGCAGCTTCACCGCCTGAAGGAATACTGTATTCGGCACATGAGGCCCTTTGCAGAAATCGACGAAGTTGCCCTGCCTGTACAACGTTGATTTTCCACCCTCCTCAACATTATCCCTTATCTTGTCGACCTTATACTGGTTTGACCTGAATATATCAAGAAGTTCGGGCTTGCTGTGTTCCTCCCTTACTACGGGTATCCCGCTCCTTGCTATATCCTTCATCCTGGATTCTATTACTGCAAGGTCATCCGACGAGATCGGTTTCATGTCAAAATCATAGTAAAACCCATCCTCTGTCACCGGCCCAGCATTGGGAAGAGCCCCCGGGTACATTTCAGTGACAGCCTGGGCCAGCAGATGTGCAGCAGAATGCCTCAGGATTTCGAGAGACTGCGCGGAATATCTGGTCAGCAGGTTGCATTCCATTTCATCTTCAGGCACGATCGACAGGTCAAACAACTTTCCTGCGCATTCAACTGCAATCGCATCCTTCCTGAGCTTATCAGGGATTGAATCCAGAAACGCTTTGCCAGGGTTGAACCGCAGCTTTATCTTATCATCGTGGGCGACCATGATGATGGGTGATTTTGTTTCCGCATAAAATCCTTTATTTTAACTTGACGGCTTTCAGGTTCTCCATGTCAAACCCATCTCCCGTTATCATTTCGTAGATTTTCTCGATGTCAATGTATGGTGGTCTGTCATTGCCCAGAGCTGGCACTATCTTTCTTATCTCTTCATATATACCGGAAACAAACCTTGACGGCTTGTCACTGGCGAATTCAAGTGATTGTGCGCCGGTAAGATATTCTATTGAAATAATGTGATACACATTTGAGACTATCTCGGAAAGCTTGATTGCCGCATTCATTCCCATGCTGACGTGATCTTCCTGGTTCGCCGAAGTCGGGATTGAGTCTGCAGTTGATGGGAAACTTAGGGTCTTGTTCCTGTTGCAGAGTGCAGCAGCCACGTATTGTGGGATCATGTAGCCTGAATTAAGGCCGCTGTTCCTGACCAGGAATGGGGGGAGTCCGCTCAAATTGCCGTCAGTTATTCTGGCAATTCTTCTCTCTGTGATGTTCCCCAGGTCGGTCAGGGCGATGGCAAGGAAGTCACATACAAGTGCGACGGGCTCACCGTGAAAGTTACCGGCCGATACTATCTCTTCCTCAGAGACCAGGGGATTGTCAGTCGCAGAATTTATTTCCGTTGTGGCTACCCTGCTCGCATAGTTAATTGTATCCAGCACTGCACCGTATACCTGTGGAATGCACCTCAGCGTATAGGGGTCCTGTACCTTCTCGGCAGTGGATTTCTTCAGAATCGTGCTGTCGGAAAGAAGATCCCTGAAAACGGTCGCAACAGAGACCTGTCCAGGGTGACTCCTTGTACCTACCGCCCATTCCCTGAAAGCTTTGAGGGTCCCCCTAAGTCCCTCGAAGGACAGTGCGGCAGAAGACAGTGAATTTCTCATCAGCCTCATGGCCCTGAAAATCTCCACGGAGAGTATGGCCGATATTGCGGCAGTTCCATTTATGAACGCTACGCCTTCTTTTTCGGTGAACTGGTACGGCGAAATATTGAGTTTCTTGTACAGGTCATGGGCGTCAGTCACCTCATCCCGGTAATAAACCGATCCCTCGCCCATCATGGCCAGGGCTATGTGGGCAAGTGGGGCAAGGTCTCCGCTTGCTCCCACTGATCCATATCTCGGAACCACCGGGGTAATTCCCTCATTGAGCATCATCAGCGCGAACTTAACGAGGTTTTCAGAGACGCCGGAAAAGCCCCTGCAAAAGCTGTTCAGCCTTATGGCCATCATGGCCCTCACATATTCCCCTGGCAATGGGCTGCCGACGCCGGAGGAGTGAGAACGGATAAGGTTCCTCTGTAATTCCATTATGTCATCGCTGTCAATCTTTACGTTGAGCAGGCTGCCGAACCCGGTGTTGACTCCATAAATGGTGGCTCCTCTCCTTATCTGTTTTTCCAGGTTTTCCCTGGAATCATTGATTCTCTTGACTGCGCCTGGAGAAAGTGAAACTTTCTCCTGAAGCACGGCAATTCTGTAAACTCCTTCTATTGTAAGGCTTTCACCGTCAAGTACAAACATATGGCACTCATATCCATGAAAACTAAATAGTTGTTTGGAAGGCGGTCTCAATCATTCTATATTCCCGAGCTTTGCTTGCCATCTAGTCGTTCAATCACTGTCGGCTGGGTACGAGTCAGCAGTGAAGGAAAACTTTTATACGTTCTATACGATATAGAATATATCATATGCTCACAATAACTGTGGATCACAACTCAAAGGAACCGCCCTACAAACAGATTTACGACCAGATAGTATCACAGATATCGGCTGGGATTCTTGTCATGGACGACGTGTTGCCTCCATCCAGAACACTGGCGGGAGTGCTTGACGTCAATTTCCATACGGTCAACCGATCCTACCAGATGCTGAGGGATAATGGAGTTATTTCACTTACCAGAAACAGGAAATATGTGGTTACGGCTGGCAGGCATGATGAGAGGTCCGTCAACGAATTCTTCAGCAGGGAGCAGGATCTGATAAGCGACGCGCTTGCTAGAGGATTTGGCGAAGACGAAATCATTGACATCATAAAGAAGATACTGACAACTAGGTCAAAGAATAAGAGGGGAGACTGCTGAAATGTTTGGCCTATCAGACCTTGAAGTCATTGAAATGCTGCTTGTTGCCACTATCGGTATTATACTGTCTATCATCCCATACGTTACAGAGAAATCCATAATATTTGGAGTAAGAGCTCCAGCGGAATTCAGGTCTACAGCACCAGTAAGAAAGGCACAAAAAACCTATCTCATTGCAGTGCTGCTGATCACAGCCCTGTCTGAAGTATTGATTTTCACGATCATATACCGTTACTATCTATTGCTTGCCGTCTACCCGCTGTTCATTGTACTGGTGGCGTTCTTTGCCTATCTTCCGGAGCATTACGCAATTGCGAAGAGAAAGAGAGACGAAAGATGGGTTGAACGGGCAAGCCAAACCGTCACTGCACAATTTGTGACGGCAGAAACAGCACAGTTCCCGTGGGTTTATGCAGTTCCCGGTCTGCTGGTGCTGATTGCCCTTTTTGTGATTGGCATCCTGTACTATCCAAGCATACCTTCAACGTTCCCGACCCACTTTGGCTCCAATGGCGTACCTAACCAGTACTCGGCCAAATCAATAGGGAGCGTGTTTCTTGTCGGCTTCATAAGCATCGCCACAACTGCCCTCATGCTGATAATCGCATACGCAATTTCCAGAACCTCATTCAGGGTAGACAATTCATCCAGGCAGTCCATGGAAAGGGGAGAGATATTCCGGTACCGGATGACAGCTATGCTCTTGATCATCCCAGTTTTCATCAACACTACACTGCTGCTTTCAAGTCTCCAGATATGGGGAGTATTCAAGCTCGGAAATTACCTGCTCCCGTTGGTCCTTGCACCGGTATTTGCCATGCTTGTCCTCATAGTTGTGGTCACCTATCTGACAGGACAGCTTGGCAGCAACATCCGAAAACCTGGCCATCACGCTGCCTCAGACGATACCGCCGGCATGAAACAGGAATCGATGAAGGACGATGACCTTTACTGGCGTGGAGGAGTCGTATATGTAAACAGGAAAGACCCAAGATGGCTGGTTCCAAAGCGATTCGGTATGGGCTATACACTCAATTTTGGTCACCCGGGGACTATAGCTCTCATAATCCTGCCCTTCATGATTATCATGGTTGCCATCTTTATTCACTGAAGCCTTGGTGTATTAGCGAAAAAATACAATGGTACTGGAAATGAACTGAAAACAGCGAGTTGTGATCTACAATAAAATGCAGGTGCCGGGATTTGGACCCGGGTCGAAAGCTTGGAAGGCTCTCGTGCTGGACCAGTCTACACTACACCTGCTGTTGAAGCCACACGTGATTATATTAATGATTAAATAAGTTTGCCAGCGACGGAAAATCAGGAGGAACCCGCTTCTATCATAAAGTTTGCGCTGGAGGACACATTATTGTCAGCTATGGCCGTAATGGTAACTGTGTAGATCGTGGCGCTGGATATTGGAGAGAGGTTGAAATACTCATAGTGCGTAATAGAGTCATAATGCTGGTATCCTACACTCAGAGGGGCGGAAGAAACAGAAGCGGCAGTAACTGAGACATTAGAAATAGGTGAATTGTAGTTCACATATACTCTCATGTGATATGATCCAGGGATCCCTAGAATATTAATATTGGACGTGACCGCGGGTGAAATCCATGATCCCGAAGAAAGGTTCTCATACTGAAGTCCTGATATTTGTATACTCGAAACAGTAGTAATAGGAGGATTTATGAATATTGTCCAGAAAATGATAACTGTGAGAAGGAATTCACCGCCAACAAGGACCCAGTGCCATGTTCTCTTGGGCAGTGTCAGGCCAAGTCCTTTGAGGATCTGCTTGATAAAAATAATGAAGACGAAGATCAGGAGGATATCCAGGTAACCATAGCCAAGGACGTATATATAGCCGGCAAAAAGTCCAAGGAATGCACCTATGACAAATGTTACTATCATAGTCTTGGCTCTTTCCTTTTCCCCCTCCAGGTACTGTCTTTCATCGAATTCCGGTTCTTCAAAAATTGGTTCTGCTTTTGGTTTGACCATGAATGCCGCCTTATTGGATGCTCATTAATGAATTTAACGCGCCAAGCGGATCTTGTGCCTTGACAACGCCTGAGGCAACGAGGACTCCCTTGGCACCAAGTTCGAAGGATTTTTCAACATCTCCTGAGTTCTTTATCCCGGCTCCTACCAGGAGATCAACATCAAATTTACTGCACAATCGCGCGGCATTCTCGATGACGTCAGGCCTGGCCGTCGAAACGGAAATATTCCCTCCAATAAGTTCCCTCGGCTCGTAGGCGATGTAACGGGGTGTGACTCCAACATACTTCTCGATTTCCCCCATGTTTTCAAGGCATAGGGTGATATTGAATCCTAAATCATCTGCGTGTTTTACTGTTGATATTATCTGTTCCGGCGGAATCCTGTTTTCAGAGTGGTTCAGCAAGGACCCATGGATTCCCCTCTCTATCAGGGATTCCATTGATATCTTTCCGGTGTATGCACCATACCCTACAGGATCTACATGCTGTGCAAGGAAAGAAATGTTCCCAGCAGCATTGCTCAGATTCAGGTCAAGCGGGCTGAGAGCGACCTGGAGACTTGACTTCCTTCTATTTTGAATTTTAGAAAAACCGTCAAGAAGAATTCTGGCTCTTTCCCCAGTGGCTTCGAAATAATGCTTGAAATTTACCATGTAGCAAAAATCCGGCATGCTCCCAAATTTCAGATCCTTATTATTATGTTGCTATGTTTTTCTGTGTAGTTTGGGAGGAGGCATGATGGAAATGCATCATCATCAGTAACTTCGGTCAATAAATTCTTCTGCCCGGAAACTTGTATTCAGTAACCTGACCAGGGTCCTTCCAGCGCCTGCTTCAGACGGAGTACCTCATCTTCATATTCTTTTGATCCTTTCGGATATCTCTTCGGGGTTGGTTTGTCATCTCTGGCAGCCTTAAGTTGTGAGGTCCCAGATATCAATTCCCTGATCAATCTGGGATTTTCCCGGGTATTCCTTGTTCCAGGTTTTGGTTTCAGGAGATGCGATGTTGTTGTGAGCGGTTCCTTGACTATGTCTGGAATCACGACAGGGGGAGCAGCCTCCAGTAGATTTTCTTCGTGCCCTCCTTCCTTTACTGAATCCCTCTCAGTCCGAGGAACGTGTTCCAGCCTTTCCGGGAGTTCAATAATTCCTTCTCTTTCCTGCTGTTCGTGTTTCTCTTTTGCGACAACAGCCTTATGATCATTAGGTGGCCAGTAATGCCCCCTTCCCGGCGATTCATTCTTATATGCAAGCAGGGAGTTCTCTATGCTTGTGATAGTAACAAAGTCCCGGCTTTCTCCGAGCATTTTATCTATCTGCTGGCCAAGTTTCTCCACAAATTCCTTGAGTCTCGGCATCTCAATCGCTTCGCGAAGAATTCTCTGGATCGCTTCGCGATCAGTTTCACCTGGCCATTTTAGAAGTTCAAGTACTAAGTAATCGTCCCCGTCCAGCAAAACACTCTTGGCCTCTTCGCCGCTGTCACTCTTTTTTTTCTTGTTTTTATCCATTTACCCATTACCTCTATGAGTCCATAGAAGCGTGTCGCATCATAATAAAATAAAAAAATTATTTGGATCTTTCAGCAGCGTCCCTGTATCCAAGGGCGTTAGCGAACTGAAGATCTTCCGGTGCAGCACTTACAAGCGCTCCCGGCGCAAGGACATCTAATGACTGCCCAATGAGAGCGGCTCCGCCACCAACGGGTATTAACGCGGTGACACGATCCAGTTCCCCTCTGAGGTTGGCCCTGAGGCTGTCAAGTATCCTGTTTGAGAGTTCCTTCAGTATAGGCGCGCCAACTTCCGCCCCCCCGACCTGCCTCTGCTTGAACATAACAGGTGTGGTCAATGCCTGTCTGGCAACATCAGTCGGAACTACGAACCCTGTCTGTCTGGCTATGAGCTTACCGATATTAGAGACCGCGTCTCCTATTCCTGCCTCAATTGAGAATGACATCTCTACGACTGGCTCCATGTTCATGAGGTTTATGGTCAGAACATCAGTTGTTCTTGATCCTACATCAATCACAAGCCCGTACCCAGGCTGGCTCTTGACAAGTCCCTTCTCAACGAGATATAGTGCGGCTCCTACTCCCTGTGGTCTCACAACAAGCCTCTCTATGTGTATCTGTCTTGACTGCCCGTTGTTTGCCTTTATTGTAAGCGTTTTGCCCTCAAGTGATTCCCTTGCAGCCGCGACTTCCTGATCAAAGGTACCAAGAGGTGTTCCGCTACCAAGCGTTATGCTGGTCTGTGCTCCGCCATCGCCAGCTCCGCTTATCCAGAGAGCCGCTGCAAGCAGTGGCAGTGAATCCGCACTCGACAGTCTTCCATCTCCTAAGGGTTCCCTTGCACCAGCACCAGTGGCGTTTTCTCCAAATATGAAGGGATCCCCGTCGTCTACGGCCAGCGATAGTATCGATCCTCCAAATCCCCAGGATTTAGAGTCGTATTTCGCCCACCTGGATGGGAACTTCTCCCTGCGTCCGTCTACACCGATTACTTTCGTATCTCCATAACCCAAATCTATACCTACTGAGACCATACTTTTCTTCCTCTTACGTGCGACCCTGGTTCATTATTCAT
Organism: Thermoplasmatota archaeon; assembly: GCA_023484805.1. Taxonomy (GTDB): domain Archaea; phylum Thermoplasmatota; class Thermoplasmata; order Thermoplasmatales; family Thermoplasmataceae; genus B-DKE. The sequence goes on from JAMDAM010000003.1 coordinate 32,740, forward strand.
TTTCTCACTGTACTCTGCTTTTCCTTGAGCGAGTGTGCAAATTTTTCTGTACAAAGAATCGGTCGTGGCTATCTCCCTCACTGCATTCCATGGCTATCAATGTTCAATATCGCATCATTAGATGATCTAGTGATCCGATGCCAGTCGCACATACCTCATCTATTAGCTACATAAATATAAATCTTTTTGCCTTTTGCATGAGGATTTTTGTTCACAAATTAACTGCTCATAGAATAAAAAAGCGGTTTTTGTGAATAGAATAGAAATTTCGCCCATAACAAGAGACGAAATAATTTACCTCTGATATTGCTATGTACATTATTTTGTACATCATCATTGCGATTTAGTGTGCCCTCTTGGCGGTTATGTTTCTTCCAGTACTTATTTTTATTCCAACAGGAAAAGTGACCAGGCCTAAATTCGAAAGCTACAACCAACTTGAGAGGTAACATTAATTTGTGCATCGGTTGACTTTATTTTTCATGCGACCTATTTCACTTAAATATGTAGGATATCCATTAATTGGTAAGTTTCCAAACGTAATACCCCCATTTCCTGCCATTACGTACGATATATCTTTTTTTCACGAGTGCTTTCTTGAATTTTGCTCTTTCTATCAGGCTCAGGAAATAATTCAGGTCTCCTGAATCTCCATATTCCATTAGTATCCTTCCGTCGGGTTTTAGATAATTCCTCACCTGATCGAAGAACAATGTCATGGATCTGAAATTTTCATCAGCCACAGCCAGTTCTCTCAAGTCCCTTGCAGCAAACCACCTGAACGGAGGATCGAATATTATCAAGTCAAACTTCTCCGTCACATTCTGGAATAGATCGCTTTCACGGAACTGTATTCTTGCTGAAACTCCGTTCAACTCAGCGTTCTTCGTGCCAGCTCCAACACAGAATGGGTTGATGTCTACGGCAACCACACTGTATGACTTTGATGCTGCAAGAATAGCGTTAATTCCACTTCCCGTGCCCATGTCAAGAACGGAATCATTCTCCCCGACTTCTTCCAGTATTGTCTTCCCGAGGAGTTTTGACATCCATGCGGGGGGCGTGACTTCTCTCGGTACGAACAGTCTTCTGCCAAGATATTGCATGCGGACAGCCTTTCTATCCTCCATTTTCTTGTATAAGGCATCGTGCCACTGTTTTCTCAGGTTTACCTCGTCATCCGACATGTGAGGTATGTAAGTCATTCTATAGACAATACCAGTTCTTTATATTTTAATTACTTTGCTTACAATGGATTGTTTCCTAGGTTGCGGTCCCGTAATTCATGACTTTCTTTCAAGCAGACTTAATCCAAGTTTCAGCTGCCATGCAAAATGAAAGAAGGATTACTTTCCCACCTTCAACAAAAATCCAATAATGAAAATACTTACAGAAATAAACGGGGATTGAGCGGGTCCGGGGGGGGGGTTTGGACCCCCGACCTATGGATTAAGAGTCCAACTAATGGTTCACCAATATGACAGCTTCTCCATTATCCTGACTTGATTATCAACCCAGTATTTGCTATCTCTTTTTCCCTTTCTATAAATTCGCGGTCAAAAGTTATAAAGGTATCTGCCTCGATTATCATGCTAGCGGAAATATGCAATAGGTCCAAGGTCTTCATTCTTATCCTAACTGCAATTTCAATGGCGTTGCTGATGATTTTGTTCATGTCCACTCCGGGGATTTCAACATTAATTTCAGGTAAATAATCGACAAAAGCTTCTATTTCATCCAAGCTCAGATTCGTTGTCCTAGAAAGTACGGATTTTAATTCCAAAACAGCTACTAGGGATGTAACCTTCTTATCTTCGTGGTCAAAGATTTTCAGTGCTCTTGCATGATTAGCATCTCTGCTATTAAGGAATGAAATTATAACATTTGTATCAATATAATTCAGTTTAATCCCGCTCCTTTATTGAAATTTCTGATAAGTCAGAGGGAAGTTCCGGAAGTCCTTTTTCCTTCCATACCTTGATAATGGCTTGACTTTTTTCCCTTCGCTCCACTGTTTTTTTTGCGCTTTGCATACCATACTGCATAATCCATCTCAAGGCATCTGTCTTGTTACTAGCAAGCTTATATCTTATCAACTTGTCAATCAAATTCGAAGTGTTATCATCTATCCTCAATGCGATAACATTTGTTACCATGCACTTTCACATGTTTACGAAGTATAAATTCTTTCTCAAACACTTAGACTTATCCCCTTCCTTATGCGAATTGCTTTTCGATCTCTTCGAATTCGGACTTTGTTAACAAAA
>JAMDAM010000043.1 GCA_023484805.1 Thermoplasmatota archaeon
CCATCGATACCCACACTAATTTTTGATGTGTTGACAGGATACCCGGCCTGGTTAAGCACCGTGCCCGAGACTGTGTGCACGTATTTCGGCAATGGAGTCATGTTGAAACTAGCTGTAAGGTTCCCCTTTACTATGAAATTGTGTATGAAAAGATAATAGTCCTGCGAATACACTGCAAGTGTGTAATTTCCCTTATAGCTCAGGTTAAGCACATACTGTCCTCTGGACCCGGTAGTAACGGTTGCATGATAGACGGTTCCACTCACGTTTGCAAAAAATTCAAGCTGCGTATTGAAAACCGGAAGAGAATCATTGGAGTTGGCCACTGTGCCTGTGATATTGTACTTTCCTGGACCGCCTGATTCATTATAAAAGACAGTCGAATCGCTTCCCGGACCGCTCAGGAATGATGAGAGGTTGGATAATTGCGAACCGTTCACACCAGATATCCCGCTTCCGCTTCTGGATGGGAAGGGATTAATGTCTGGAAGGGTTATGTTGACGTCCCCCATGTTTGTGTAGACATATTTCACAGTTGTATAATTGGTTGAATATCCCAGGCCGGATGCAGAGAAGGTGTAATTTGCCTCAAACACCCTCAGTGAATATTCGCCTGCAGCATCGGTTATGTTATATTCAGTGGACACGTTGTTGTTATTATTGGAGTAGACATAATTTGCTGACACGTTAATGCCTTTCAGTACTGTACCCAGCTTGTTTTTCACATAGCCTGTCACTGTATAAACGTGACTGCCGAATGGCGTCAAATTGAAGTTCTTGTACTGATTCCCTGTAACCTTGTAGGAAAACTGGTAGTCGTCATAAAATGGAGAATACACTACAAATGTATAACTGCCAGGGTATTGCAGGACAAGGTGATAATACCCCGTACCATTTGTCGTTATGTTTTCGTAGAATATTGTGCCGTTCACATTCAGGTAGAATCTGAGATGTGTCATTACCACCTTCTGGCCCGTGGTACCATCAGTTACATTCCCGGATAGGGAGTACAATGTATTCGACGGCCCTTTTGCATAGTTTACGCTTGAAGTGTTCCCCTGAAGAGCCTTTGATATATTTCCTCCTGCAGATGGTGGAATTCCTGAAACACCAGTACCGGAAGTCGCTCCGTTTGTACTCTGGCCGGAGAATGGGTTGATATTGATCAGCGTTATGTTAAAGTCCGTAAGATTTTTCGAAACAAAGGTAGAATTCATTCCGCCACCGAATCCCACCATGTATGCAGAAACTTGAACGGAACCGTACTGGACGGTTAAGTTGTAATAACCCGTTCCGTTCGAAGTCGTCGATCTATTTGATTGCAGGGACATGACTGTAGCTCCAGGGACTGGCTTAGTCAGGTTGTTAAGGATATAGCCACTCACTGAGTAATACTTGAGAGGCAGCACCTGTATCACGGCGAGATTCTTCTGTGGGCCGGACACGTTCAGATATGAAGGTATGGTTGTCCGACCATATTGCGGTGTAGTTACGGAAATATAATAGGAATCGTTATACGCGGATATATTGAAATAACCATGGGAGTTGGACTTGGTCATAAGAAAATCAGGCTGCCCGAAGAATCCATGAAGGTTCATCGAGATGTCCGGTTCCACTGTCGATACGGAATTGAACCCTACCGTCTTACCTTCTATGGGGAACCTGTGTGCAGGGGTGAATGACATATTGTTCCATACGGTGTTGCCGAACACGCTCAGGGAAACATACTGGGTTTTGTAACTGTACACCTTGAACGCCATGGTATATGTTCCGCTATAAAGCACGGTAATCTGATAGAAACCTGAACTGGACGTGAAAGTGCTGGTATCCGCCAGAGAAACGAAAGCAAAGAGCTGGGAATTATCCAGTAGACTATTGCTGGAGGCATTCTTTATGTATCCCTGTATGACCACATCTGCCTTCCCCTGCGGGCTTATTGTGGTCTTTCCATTACCCAAGCCGATGCCGTTATACCCCTGGATCTGGAACACCTGTACATCCTGCTTGATGTCCGGTATGCCCGTCGGGTAACCAACGTGAAAGTAAGAGAATACGAATGACACAAGGACTATGCCTACTATCATGAGGGCAACTGCCTTTGCGTTCATAATGCCTTACTAAAAGAAACACGTATAAATACCTTTGCAGGTAAATTTTTATGTATGCATGAAGGTATCAGGTCAGTTCCTGACCTTCACAGCTATGCCTTTCTTGAGGTTTATCATGGCCTCATATGGCATCTTTGCTATGCCAACACCTCTGATCTCTCCCCTGTGAACAATGACAACCTCATCCTCCTGCCGGATATCCGAAGTGGCATTAAGCACACCCATTGCATATATATTGGCAGTAGGCTTGAAATCGTCGATCTCCACAAGCCTCTTCCCCTCTGCTACAAACCATGGGGCTGCATTCCTGTTCAGTGTTATTTTCCCGTTGGATGGATTGTAGACCAGCATTACCTTTCCGTTCTCGGTCAGAAGGTCAAAGTCATAATTTACAACCCTCTTCAGGTTCTCCATTCTCGGCACAATCCATGATCCGAACTGGAATGAGGCTATCGAAGCGATTGCCTTCATCCTTGTTCCCGGAACAAGCACACCCTTTTCCTTCAGCGATGCAACCATCGATCCTATCTTCTCCCTCAGGATCTCAAGATCTCCTGAACTGGATATCTCTCCACGTATGAACTCCGTACCAGCAGGAAGGGAATGCTCTATGAATTCGAGATCTTCCGGAACAAACGCAATTATCCCAGGATAACTGTTCTTCCCAAAGTAGCGTGAGATCAATCCAGCCATCATGGTCTTCTCGTCCTCATACCAGTGCCCAATGACGGGAATGTCGTAATACCTTGCAGGATAGCCCTCCTCAAGTTCTCTGGGCACCAGACCTACTGGTGAGGTGACGATGATTTCATGAAGAAATTTCCTGAATTCCCCGATGTGCGTGAGCAGTTTCATGTGACTCCTGCTCTCGGAATATGGCTTCCTCGCTGAGCATGGGATCAGTAGCGCAATCTTGCCAGCCGGTGAGACAAAATCCCTGACAAGTTGGTCACGGTACCTCACCAGGTCAGGTCTCATAAGTGATTCTATGGAGTTTGCCCTGATCCTGTCCGTCCTCGAGGGAAAAACTTTCTCGAACTCGTCGTAATAGTTGAAATCCATGATCCGCAGCAGTTCGATTGCCTTGCTTGATACCTGGAATTTCTCCACTATATCCCTGAGCGTCCCTGATTTGATGGCATCTGCGCACTGTTCTGCTACTGACCTGAGAAATTCCAGATTCTCCTCAAGCGGATCATAGTCAACCTTCTTCCTGCCAAAGATCGTATACTTTATCCTTCCTTCGCTTTCCATCCTGGCAAAGCTGTCGTCAATGAAGGACACACCAGAGTAAATAAGGGCAGGGAGAATGTAGGGATCGGATATCCCCTGAACATAGATCAACCTGCTGAAGCCGGTTTTCCAGAGCTCTTCCTCTATGACTTTCAGGAATCTTGCTGGACGCTGTATAAGCTCTGAGCCGTTTGGAATGATTTCAATGTCTCCCGATAGCAATCCCTTTGTGCTCCTGTTCATAAAATCAGGATAGGAGAACGGGTTGCCAAAAGAGTTTCCCATTACCGTACTCCCGGAGTCGTCCCTTCCTATGACTGATCTGTCAGTTGAATCCAGCACTGATGGGTATGAATAGCTTTTATTGTAAACACCTGATCTGGCAAAACCAAAAATGAAGTGGTCCTCGAGCACCATAGTGGATGGGATGATGCAAAATAATGTTTCCCATCCATCTGATCCAGAGCGAAATCATGCAGTATGTGGATTGGAAAATTAATTAAATATCCTGATCATAGGTGTTATGCCAATTGTTAAATATCTTTGTAAAATAAGCCAGAAATAAACTGAAGAGGTCAGAATGAACACTAAGCAAGATAATGAGGTACAGGAGAAATACGTTATTCCTGGAGACAAGATAGCGACTACTGAAGAGTATCTTGCTGGGAAAAATACAACCGAGAGCGGAGGTGACATACTGTCTGCCGTTTATGGAACAGTATACTTCGACGAGGCCAATCTGACCGTATCTGTAATCAATTCCAAGAAGAAGATAAGTGCGAAGGTCGGAGATGTCGTATATGGGCAGGTCACAAAAATAGACCGGGGAAATGCGGTTCTCAACATATCTGCAATTTATCAGACTGACAAGGGACTTGTTCCTTTCAACAAGGAGGCCATGCTGAGGCTCCCCAGACCCAATGGAAGGGGAGATGATCAGATGTCTGGACTGGCCATAGGTGACCTTGTGAGAGGGAAAATCTCGAGAACGGGCAGGTCTCTGGAGGTCTCAATGTTCGGAAAGCACTTCGGGGTGCTCAAGACGCTGTGCCACAGGTGCAGAAATCCCATGGTACTAAAGGATGGGGGACTATACTGCGATAATTGCGAGAGAACAGAGAGCAGGAAGATAGCAGATGATTATGGATCGGTGATGGTATTTGGTGACGTCAATGAAGGAAAGTAATCTCGGAAAGATGAATGTTGAAAAACTGTCAAAGGAAGTTGTTAGCATGCGGAAAGAACTTGAGGACGTAAAGGAAGTTCTCAAGGGATTGATACAGGTTGTTATGAGCCGCGACGGCGCCCTTGACGATGATGAATATAATTGAGGTGAAAAAGATATGATAATGCCAATGAAGATGCTTGAGGAGAGCCTGAACAAGAAGGTGGCGTTGCTCCTTAAGGATAACAGGGTGCTGGAAGGTATGCTTACCGGGTACGATGAATACATGAACATGGTACTTTCGGATGCACAGGAAAACGCAGAACAGATGACAAGAAAGCTAGGGACGGTCGTTATCAGGGGAAGCAACGTTGTCAGGATTGTTTCTGCCTGATTAACCCAATTCCATCAATTTGACTATTTTCTGCTGACGAATTTTTTATTCTAGAGACTTATTGCTGTTCAGACTTTACTGCATCTGATATCTTTATAACTCATGCATGGCTTATTGACCATGGATTCACCAGTTTACTATGGCCTTAATAACGGCGAGAACGCCCACGGTTCTCCAGGAATTTCACCAAAATGGACGTCCAGCGCAAAAACTGGAGTAGGAACTTCCATATCGAGAAATTCGCGTGTATGGTTCACAATATCACACGGTATCCTGAACGAGATATATTATCCGAGACTAGACCTGGCCAATGTCAGGGACATGGAGTTCCTTGTCGCAGACGGAAAGGGATTTTTCTCTGAGGAAAAGCGCAATGCAAAGACAGACTCAAGATGCATAAAACCCGGTGTACCGGAATACCTGATCGAGAATACGCAGATCGATGGAAAATACAAGATCAGGAAAGAAATATTGACAAATCCTGAAGAAGATGCCCTCATCCAACGGGTTACTTTCCTTCCCGTGGCTTCTGGGCTCAAGCTTTATGTTCTTCTTTCACCCCACATAAACAACTCTGGGTACGGAAATTATGCCTGGATTGGAGAATACAAGGGTACTCAGATGATGTTCGCCAGGAAGGACAACATCAACATGGCACTCTGCAGCTCCACTGGATTTTCTGAGAGAAGCTGCGGCTACGTGGGATTCAGTGACGGGTGGCAGGATATCAGCAAGAACGGAAAGATGGAGCTTCACTATAACAGGGCTACAGATGGAAACGTGGCAATGACTGCCGGGATAAATGTTCCAGCAGAGGGTGGAACATTCGTTCTGGCGCTAGGGTTTGGATCAACACCGGAACAGGCCGCTCTTTCAGCCAGGTCATCTATACTTAAGAATTTTGACAGATTACAGGGAATGTATGTCGATGAGTGGACACTTTACCAGAAGAGCATCCCTGACCTTTCCGAAAGCAAAGATGGCGCAAGGGATTTATTCCGATCAAGCACCTCAGTCCTTCGAGTCCATGAATCAAAGGAGATAAGGGGATGCACCATCGCCAGCCTCTCCATCCCGTGGGGTGCATCCAAGGGTGATGAGGACCTCGGAGGGTATCATCTTGTATGGCCCCGCGATCTCGTAGAGACTGCCGGTGGTTTCATTGCCTGCGGAGAGCATGAAAGTGCAAGAAGGATACTTTTCTACCTTATGTCAACCCAGGAGGCGGATGGCCACTGGCCACAGAATATGTGGCTCGACGGCAAACCTTACTGGTCAGGAATCCAGATAGATGAGACAGCATTTCCCATACTCCTTGCCGACCAACTCAGGAGGGCGGGTCAATTGGGACAAATAAATCCCTGGCCCATGATCAGGCTGGCATCAGAGTTCATATTAAAAGATGGACCTGTAACAAGCCAGGACAGGTGGGAGGAGGATGGAGGATATTCCCCCTTTACTCTGGCAGTGGAGATCTCTGCCCTTCTGGCTGCAGCGGATTTCGCTACCGAGAATGGTGAAAAAAACATGGCTGAATACCTCCAAGAAACCGCGGATTCGTGGAATTCTATGATCGAGAGGTGGACATATGTCGGGGATAACGACACGGCCAGAAAATTTGGCATTGACGGATATTATATAAGGATAGCACCACCGGATGAGGCCGAAAGCTCCTCTCCCGCAACAGGTTTCGTACCAATAAAGAACAGGCCTCCCGGACAGTCATATGGAAAGGCAACGCACATAATCAGCCCTGATGCCCTGGCCCTGGTGCGTTTTGGCCTCAGGTCTGCTGCTGATAAAAGAATTACAGACACCGTAAGGATCATTGATGCAATGCTCAGGACAGATGTCAAGACGGGAGTCGTCTGGCACAGGTATAATGGAGATGGCTATGGCGAGCATGGAGATGGGAAGCCATTCGACGGAACTGGCATAGGAAGGGGGTGGCCATTGCTAGCCGGAGAGAGAGCACACTATGAGATAGCCAGGGGTAATATCGAGGCTGCAGAATTTTTGAGAAGGGTTATTGAGAATCAGACCAGTAGTGGGATGATGATACCAGAGCAGGTCTGGGATTCAGATGACATCCCGCAAAGGGGACTGTACAACGGCAAACCATCTGGCTCTGCAATGCCGCTTGTGTGGGCCCATGCAGAGTACCTGAAGCTGCTGAGATCACTGAATGACGGGAAGATATTCGACATGCCTCCACAGCCAGTTGAGAGATACCAGAATAATTCAACCACTTCCAGAATTTTCATCTGGAAGTTCAACAATAAGTGCCGGGAGATACCGCGTGGCAGCATCCTGAGAATAGAAGTCCAGAAGCCTGCCGTGATCCACTGGTCCTCCGATAACTGGGCTTCTTTCAAGGACGACGAAACCATAGACACAGGATTGGGAGTATATCACCTGGACCTGGAAACAAAAGACCTGAAGTCAGGAGGAACCATTACTTTCACTTTCAAATGGAGTGATACTGGGACATGGGAAAGGCATGATTTTCAGGTAACGCTTGGGGAGTGAGTCATTTTTGCTTGAGCTTAATGCATTTCCCTGCGGTTTCCGGAACCTCTTTTAGCCGAATGCTGCCCACCGCTTCCCTTCTTGTGCTGTGTACCATGCCCCTCTTTACCTATCTCTGCTTCCAGTATATTGATCACAACCTTTGGATCTTTGGCACTTTCAGTCTTCACTGCCAGATCGGGCCTTCCGGATTCCTTAAGCCAGTTTGAAATATGGCCCTCCCTGACATGATACTCAACGCAGAATGGATCTGTGTTTTCTAGCCTCTTCATCTCGCTGAGCAATTCAACCGGGGTATCCGCCTTGCCGACAATCCTATCATAACTCTTGAAATAAAATGGCTCCATATTTTAAAATTGCCTGATAGTACTTAAGTGTTTATAAGTTACGTTTACTCGTATACCGACATTCGCTAACTACCTCATGCAACAGAACGGAATACTGAAGTACTTTATGGAAAGCTGTGGATGCCACAAAAGTCCCCGGATGATTGGGGAGGATAAATCTTTTTCACGCTCCACATGTTCTCCCACGATTCCATCATAGCTCTACCCGGCCAATCAATCATTTTCATTTCATAGAGGTTAATTGCAATATCTTGAATG
>JAMDAM010000039.1 GCA_023484805.1 Thermoplasmatota archaeon
CCAACATCCAGAAAAACTTTCAGAGGCTACGGAGGAAACACCAAGGTGGCTGTTATGATTGCAGCTGAAGCCAACGTATATAACCCTAAGGACAAAACTACAAAGAAAATGAAGATAGTCACTGTCAAGGAAAACCCGGCTAACCCTCACTATGTACAGAGAAACATTATGAATAAGGGGACTGTTATCATGACTGAACTCGGTGAGGCTAGGATCACATCCAGACCGGGTCAGGAAGGAACTGTCAACGCCATTCTTCTATGACAACTACACTTTATTCCCAATATTTTAACAGCACTATTTCAAGAAGGCTGGGACGACGGATTTCCCGTAACGCTGCCAAGAACTTTTCTGACCAGAAACTTGAGGATCTTCTAAGGTCAATAAACGCTAAATTTGAGACACGCCCTGCGAAATACTGCAGAGCTCCGTGGCTCGGCGGGAATATTTATGTCATAGATTCCTCATTAAAGAAATCCACAATCATTAAAATGCTGGAAAGAAAGCTACTTTGAATGTTTTTTCTTGATCTGGTAGTATTGGAGCGGATGCCTAAGCCACTCCTGGTTGCAGAGGGTATCCTCGCCCATATAGCATAGGTGGTTAGACTTGAGTACAGCACACTTTGGTGGAGAATATTCCGTCCCGGATATTTCTCCCGTGACGTGATTCACCTGGTACACTGTCATCTTCTCGTTGTAATCCGGGGCGGTCTTGAAAAGTTCTATGATTTCACCGCTTGTCATTCCGGTCTTGTGGAGGAAAGATACCAGCGTGAATCTTGCAAGATGCGGCAGGTTCACGCCCGATTTCATCTCAGATACATACTCTCTTATGCAGGGCGGGAATTTTGTCGAATCCACCGCACCAAGATCAACCTTCCTGCTGGATTTCAGCTGGTCGTACAATATCCGCATTGATGAGATAAAGTCCGCGTATGGTTCAAAAACGTCAACAACATCATTCATCGAGATATTTTCAACGGTGCGGAACGCAGATTTGACAAAAAACTCTCTGGCTATCTTGATTACTACATCCCTGTTTGCATATACTATGCCTTTGTCTACTGGCTGGTATGAGAGCCTGTACTTCTCTCCGCTGATCCTGGTGTTGTTCCTTATGAAGGTATCGAAGGGCACAGAAAATATCTCCCGCTCCACATCGAAGTCGATGTTCATGCCCATCCTGCGACAGTAATCCTCGATGTCCTCATCAGCAAACTCCTCAAGCTCGGATGAGAGTATGTCCCGCTGGCCATTTATAAATTTAGAGGTCAGCACGCTCTCATCGAGGTAGCGAAGCAGCCACAGCGTAAACATGAAGGTTACGTTGCTGACTATTTTTGGCTTGTATTCATCAGATACGAGATCGTCTACGCAGTCTATGGCGGTCATTCTCGTTTCCGAGAAAGCACGCTCCCTGGACTCGACAATCTCCCTCACGCTGAAGAGGCTGAATTTGTCTGGCGACAGTATTTCTACAGCACTGTTCATGAAATTTCTATCAGATCGGAAGGGGCGGTTGTGATCTTCTCGAAGCCGTCCTTCTTCACTATGACATCATCCTCTATTCTTACTCCGCCAACTCCTGGAACATATACTCCCGGCTCAACAGTTACCACCATGTTTTCCTTCAGGGGGAAGTCATATCCGCTGGACAGTGCGGGGTGATCATGGACATCCATCCCGAGTCCATGGCCAAGTGAGTGGATGAACCTTCCCTTGTATTTGCTGGAGTCTATGATCTTCCTTGCGATACCATCTATGTCCCTTCCGTTTACGTTAGCCTTGATGGCGTTCATGCTGTCCGTCTGGGCCTGCTTGACAACGCTGTACATCTCCTTCTGTTCTGCAGATGCTCTTCCGAAGACAACAGTCCTGGTTATGTCTGAACAGTACCTCTTGTAGAGAGCTCCAAAATCCATCAGGACAAAATCTCCTTTCTTAAGTTTTCGTGATCCGGGGGAATAGTGCGGCATCGAGCTGTTGGATCCAAAAGCAATGATTGTGCTGAAGGATGGCTCAGAGGCGCCAAGCTTCATCATCTCATATCCAAGTAGCGCAGAGAGCTCGCTTTCGGTCATGCCCTCCTTAAGCTCGTGAATGACTTTCTCTACTGCCCTGCTTCCGATCCTTGCCGCCTCCCTCAGCTTATCCAGCTCCTCTGGTGACTTGAGGCGCCTTGCTTCTGCTATTGTGTTTGACACATCAACAAATTCCTTGTCGGGGATGATCCTGAGCAACTCTTTGTACCTGTCGAGTGTCAGGGATGAATAATTAAGGCCGATGGTGTTGACATTCTTCAGTTCATCCTGAAGTATTTTCTTCTTCTCCTCGTTGGAATTGAACACGAGAGTATCCAGCCCCGTTGATCGTGCAGACTCCTCTTCCAGGTTTGAGGTTATTATCTTTATTTTGTCGGGAGTGACAATAAGCGCAGATCCCTCAAATATACCACTTTCCGCCCCGGTGAGATAGAAGAATGTCTTGTCTATTGAACCCTCTCCTCCGTTCAGGATAAGAATGGTGTCCGTTTCGCGAGCGTAGTCAAAAATAGGTTTGTAATTCATGCTGTAGTATCGAGATGCAAAATATAATTATTTGCCGTTGGATGACTAGACAACGAGATGAGAATTACAGAGATATTTCACAGTATCCAGGGAGAGGGGGTCTACATGGGCATTCCGATGCTTTTTGTCCGGACCAACAGGTGCAACTTGAGATGCAGGTGGTGTGATTCAAAATACACGTTCACCGGAGGGTATGAGATGCCTCTTGAGGAGATACTGGAAACTGTCAGAAAAGCAAATGAGGAGTGGGTGTGTTTTACTGGAGGTGAACCCCTGATACAGAAGGAAGCGCTTGCTTTTGTCAGGTCTGTGGCAGAATCCGGTAAGAATGTCCTGATCGAGACAAGTGGTTCAATTGATGTCGGGAAATACGTTTTTTCCGATTCTGTCAGCATTGACATGGATGTGAAAACGCCCTCTTCGCAGGAAGAGGATTCTTTCCTGTCCGGGAACCTGAAATACCTCCGTGAAAATGATTACCTTAAATTTGTAATCTCTGACGCCGTTGATTACGAATTCTCCATGACCTTCCTGCAGAGGCTTGACAGAAAGGTAAATGTTGTTTTCCAGCCTGCGTGGGGGTCAGATGCGAAATTCCTGGTCGAGTCTGTGATCAGAGATCAGCTCAGGGTCAGGGTTCTTCCGCAATTTCATAAGTACGTATGGGGAGAGATTCCGGGAGTGTAAAGCTGTATGGAAAACGATTTGGTTTTATCTGGCAGGTTCTATTACCGGGGGAAATTCCAGGATCTTATGGTGGGCATAAAATCAGGAGTGGTTACCGAAATAAGGAAAGCGATCACCGGTGACCGGATCATGAAAATCGATGGGGGTATATTGCCAGCATCCACTGATACGCATGTCCATTTTCGAGACCCTGGGGAGACGGACAAGGAGGATTTCCCCAGTGGATCCATGAGCGCTGTTTATGGCGGTACGACTACGGTTATGGATATGCCAAACAATGTTGTTCCCATAACTGATTATGAACGCTTTGAGAATAAGCTGTCTGCAATACAGGGAAGAAGCTACTGTGACTATGGCCTTTATTCCATGTACAATGGAAACAATGCTGAGGTGTTATCACCTAAGAGCAATGGAGTAAAGATATACATGGGTGGGAGCACAAATGCCAGCGGAGTTACCGTAAGGGAGAAGGACATCCCTCTCCTCAATGCCATGAACGTTCCAGTAGTATTCCATGCGGAAGATCAGGAATGCCTCAAGGAGAACAGCTTTGAAGCAAAGAATCTGAGGGAGCATAATCTTTCCAGGCCAGTGGTATGTGAATCGAAGGCAATAGGTAAAGCTCTTCAGTATGACCTGAAACAGAGGGTTATAACCCATCTGTCAGATTACGGCGCAATAGTTGGTACCTCAGGCAACAAGACCGTCTATGAGGTAACTCCCCACCATCTCCTGTTGAACGATGAGCTTGACATAGGGTCCAATGGAAAGGTCAATCCACCACTCAGGTCGAAGGAGGTACAGAGCAATCTGCTGGCACATTATCTGTCAGGGGACATAGACATAGTCTCAACAGATCATGCCCCACATACTGAAGGTGAAAAGGAGGATTTCCAGTTTGCCAGGTCAGGCATAATCGGGGTTGAGACAAGGATTCCATTGCTGCTTGGACTCGTTTCCAAGCACATACTCGATCTTGACCTTTTCTACCGTACGGCCATATTAAACCCGGCCAGGCTTTTCGGGATCAAGAAAGGCATGCTGGAAATCGGGTACAGGGCGGATTTCATCTCTTATAGGGCAAGCAATTTAAGGCGCATTAACCCTGACCGCCTGCATTCCAAGTATCCACTTTCGCCATTCGGAGGGTTCGAAGCGGTATTTCCAGATTTTGTAATGATGGGGGGGAATTCCATACTGGAACGGGGGGAGATTATTGATGATAGGCTTGGTTCCTTCCAGCAGAAAGGCGTGGGATAAATTTTTAATGATTCTGTGCATCATAAAGCATTGAACCTCACAAAGAAAGATGCAGACCGCATAGCTAGAGAACGGATATCTGGACTTGTTCACATGGCTGGATCAAACCATGAAATGTCCACGAGATATCTGTCCATAGCTGAGAACATAGCGAAGCGAATGGACATAACGCTGCCAAAGGAGATAAAGAGGGCTTACTGCAAAACGTGCAAGCACCCGTACGACGGAAGCACCAAAATCAGGGTAAAAGAGGGGTTAGTTACGGTTAAATGCGCCTACTGTGACAATGTGCGGCGGATCCCCTATAAGATGTGCTGAAAGGATTCATTGATCCGAATTTCTGATGACATGGGCAGATAAATTGTCCACGATAAGTCGTTCATGCTTTACCCAATCATCAAGGAGGAAAACTGAAATTTCCCCATCGACTTACAGACCGGATGATTTTATAATAAAAGAATATAGGTCAGATAGGTTAAAGAAAAATCCAGGAAATCAGTCAGCAACTGTTTCTATATGGAACATTATCTTGAAACCTTCGAGGGTAGCCTGAATCTTGTCGGCAAACCAGATGGAATCATCGGTTGAAGCACTGCTTCCCCACTCGTAAACCATATCATGCTCGCCTATTACCGGCTTGAATCCGAGTGACCTGAGTCTGTTTATTATTTCGCTAGGTTTGGCTCCTTCACTGAAGAACGTGACGTCAAGGTATGTTTTCATCGAATTCCAGTCATAATTGGAGGTCTGTATATATGTTTTTCTTATCTCCATCACCATTTCTCTTTGGCTTTTGCCGAATAATCATGGTGAAAAATTCCGGTTTTCGAGTACTTGGAGAGGTATTGACATGGATACCACATAGTTTGGTTCATCAACAATCTCGCTTATGCTAAGGTTTCCGCACACGCTGCACAGTATGTACGACTCCTCCCCTGTTAGTCCATAATGGCTGAGTTCGTCTATCATGTTAAGCAGTGCCAGCCGTGAGGCATCCTTGAGATCTCCGGCAATGCCCATTGTGACAGTAACATCACCGCCAGCAGGCCCTTTTGAATAAGCTCTAGGGTAATTAATGGTCTTTCCCTTGATAACGCGAATCCCTATGACAGCCTCCGCTGAAGTCTCTATGGCCGTACCGCATACCTCTCCATCTCCTTGGGACGCATGTGGATCTGAAACAGATAGAAGAGCTCCCTCGACATTTACCGGAAGATAGATTTTTGATCCTACACCAAGCAGACGGTTGTCCATGTTCCCTCCGAAATACTGAGGGGGGATCATGCCTAATCTTCCGTCCTTCGGCGCGGTTCCGACGACCCCGAGAAACGGGTGGATTGGAATTGAAATACCTTCGAGGAAACCCTGAGTTTCAGAGGAGGCAAATTTTTCTAGCTTCCACATGACGAGCTTTTCACTGAAATCACCTTTTAGGAGCCCCATATCAGGGATTATGGCACTCCATCCCCACGGTGCCGTCTTTATCTCCTTCAGGTTAATCTCAAGTGTATCTCCAGGTGCAGCACCATTGACATAAATGGGTCCCACTGCACCATCGTATCTAGAAGAATCTATTTTCCTGAGGTCTTCGGTCCGATATTCCCTTTTGATCTGCCATGTGGAAGAATCCGGAATGGAAATTGCAATGGTTTCGTCACTGTCCATAAATACAACTGGCTTGTTTGAAGCAGTCCACGTGAAATGTATATTTTTTGGGTCTTTTCCATCCAGGTGCTTCATTCTTGTTTCTCCTTCCCGATTTTGGACGGCCACCAGTTGTATCTCTTCATTATCAACATGATTGCAGGCACAAAAAATGGCCAGCTGATGAAGGTGTCCACTATGACCCCAAGGGCAAGACCGGTTCCAATTTCCTGGATTATCCCTATTCCGCTAAAAGTCAGGGAGAAGAAGATAGCAAAAAGCAGAAGCCCGAGTGTAATGATTACGCCTCCGTTTTCAATAACGCTTGTACGGATGGCGTCTTCGTTGCTCATCCCCTTTATCACTGCTTCACGTGCCCTGGTAATCATGAATATGTCATAGTCGAGACCGACCGCAAGCAGGGTGATGAAACTGAAAAGCGGGAGGAAGATAAGGATCGGAAGTTTAAGGATATTGAAGTAGATAATATAAGTGATAGCAAGAGACACCAGAACAGATGCCATAACCATGATTATGAGTCTGACCGGGGTCAGCAACGAACTTAGCTGTATCATGAGCACAACAAAAACTGCAAGTGCCAGTATGGGGACGATCTTTGAAAACGTCTGCGCTGTATAACTGTAGGCATCGTTAAGTCCCTGCGTGAGCCCTCCTATTTCATAGGTGTAATCGTGTGATCCTGGAGCATTGCTTATCACGCCCGGAAGGTTATTCACTGCAGTGGAGGAGTATGAATTCCATGCCACCTGAGACAGCTGAAAAGTTATCATTGCATAGTCTTTATTCTGCCCTATGGAGTCGTTCATGTACTGGTAGTAAAGCGCTGAGTCCTGCGGCGAGTATGAGGCAATTTCTGATGTGTTTACATAATATCCGAAAGGATACGTTGGACCATAGACCTGGCTTATGGCACTATCAGCGATCAATGCAGATTCCACGGACGTGACCTGTGTCATTTCAGTCGCATTGTATTGCCCATTAACTATAAGCGGTGCTGTAAAGTTAAGAATAATATATCCCCTATCAAAGAAATCGCCGTGGAAGGAGTCATTGACCTGCTGCAATGCCTGTATCCCACTGCTGCTTGGTACCAGGCTGAATACGTCCATGCTGCTTGGCGTTGTTGCATAAACGTAAAGCCCAAAAAGTGCAAAAAGGACAAAAATTGCCGCCACCTTCTTTCTGTTGCGTATAACACCGCCGGCAATTTTAGTCATGGAGTGCTCAAATGGAAATTTCCTGTTGGCCACGATCTTTGACGGCCAGAACAGTTTTTTCCCGAATGTGGCAATCAACGCTATCAGAAGTGTGTTTGCAAGCATTATGGACACGCTAACCCCTATTGCGTTAGTCAGGCCGGAATCGCTGAATATGGGAACGTCTGCGATCCACAGTACTATGTATGACAGGGCGACGGTCAATCCGGAGGTAAAAACAGCATGACCTGCCCACTGCGCTGATTCCGGTATTGGATCCGGGCTGTTCTTGCGGAGTTCCTGCCTGTATCTGGACATGATGTAAACTATATAGTCACTTGTGAGCCCAAGTATCAGTATAAGGAGAAGCGTTGGCGTTATGAAAGATATTGAGGAATGCAGGACATATTTGTAAATTAGGCCATTGATGCCCATCGATATCACTGCAGAAAAGCCAAATATAAGAAGTGGGATGAAAGCTGCTATGGGGGACCTGAAGAATAGGCCTATAATTATGACAGATAAGATAATGCCTATGATCAGGGCTTTTGCCATTCCATTCAGGGATTCACCGGCAAGTTGGTTGTCCAGCGCGGAGGATCCAGCTACAAGGTAAACGCTGTTGGGTATGGTGCTGGTATAGG